>JBEKAW010000155.1:0-6519 GCA_050015715.1 Candidatus Krumholzibacteriaceae bacterium | reverse complement strand
CGCCCCAATATATAGGACCGGTAAATTGCGGGCAGGGCACGACGGATTATCATTATAACTTATTGATAGATCGGAGGTTAGCATGGAAGCGTCCCGGATGAAGCCGCAGCTCTCCGAAAATGCCCTGCGTGTTCTCGAGAAGCGCTACCTTCGCAAGAATATAGATGGTAACGTGACGGAATCTCCCGACGAGTTATTCCAGCGGGTCTCTACGAACGTGGCGGGCGCGGAGCGGCTCTACGGCAAGGCGGAGAAATCCAGGCAGTGGGAAGAGGAGTATTACCGGATGATGGTGTCCCTCGATTTCCTGCCGAACTCTCCGACCTTGATGAACGCGGGCGCCGAGCTCCAGCAGCTTTCGGCCTGCTTCGTTCTCCCGATCGAGGATTCGATGGAGAGCATCTTCGAGACGATCAAGCACACGGCGCTCATTCACAAGAGCGGCGGCGGCACGGGATTCTCGTTCTCGCGCATCAGGCCGAAGAACGAC
This sequence comes from Candidatus Krumholzibacteriaceae bacterium, assembly GCA_050015715.1. GTDB lineage: Bacteria > Krumholzibacteriota > Krumholzibacteriia > Krumholzibacteriales > Krumholzibacteriaceae > SSS58A. The sequence goes on along the minus strand of JBEKAW010000155.1, from coordinate 6,029 downwards.
GTCGTCAAGACGACGAAGGGGATCTCGAGCGGCCCGATCTCGTTCATGACGGTCTTCGACGCGGCGACGGAGACGGTCAAGCAGGGAGGAACGCGGCGCGGCGCGAACATGGCGATCCTCCGGGTCGACCATCCCGACATTCTCGACTTCATCACGGCGAAGCGCGAGAACGCGAGGCTCAACAACTTCAACATCTCCGTCGGCATCACCGACGAGTTCATGAAAGCCGTCAACGAGAACCGCGACTACGCCCTCGTCAACCCGCACGGCGGCGAGGTCGTCGACCGGATCCCTGCGCGCAAAGTGTTCGACATGATCGTCGAGTTCGCCTGGAAGAACGGCGAGCCGGGAATCGTGTTCCTCGACCGGATCAACCGCCACAATCCGACGCCGCAGCTCGGTGATATCGAGAGCACGAACCCGTGCGGCGAGCAGCCGCTCTTGCCGTACGAATCGTGCAACCTCGGCTCGATCAACCTCTCGCATATGGTCATCCGGCACGACGGCGCGCCGCGCGTGGATTTCAAGAAGCTCGGGGACATCGTCGCGAAAGCGGTCCGCTTCCTCGACGACGTCATCGACATGAACCGCTATCCGCTCGAGAAGATCCGCGAGATGACGCTGAAGAACCGCAAGGTCGGCCTCGGCGTGATGGGCTTTGCCGACATGCTCATCGAGCTCGAGATCCCGTACAATTCGAAGGAGGCGCTCGAGGTCGCCGAGGAGGTCATGGGCTTCATACAGCGCGAGGCCCGCGCGGAGAGCACGCGTCTCGCCGGGGAACGCGGCGTCTTCCCGTCCTTCAAGGGGAGCATCTACGACCGGGACGGCGCTCCGAAGACGAGGAACGCCACGGTGACGACGATCGCCCCGACGGGGACGCTGAGCATCATCGCCGGATGCTCGAGCGGCATCGAGCCGATATTCGCGGTCGCCTTCGTGCGGAACGTCATGGACAACGACGAGCTCGTCGAGGTCAACCCGCTTTTCAAGGGGATCGCCACGCGCGAGGGCTTTTACTCGGACGATCTCATGAAGAAGATCGCGCAGGAGGGCTCCGTTCAGGGCATCGAGGAGATCCCCGACAAGTGGCGCTCGATCTTCATCACCGCGCACGACATCACCCCCGACTGGCACGTGCGCGTCCAGGCGGCCTTCCAGAAGTACACCGACAACGCGGTTTCGAAGACCGTGAACTTCCCGAACAGCGCGACGAAGGAAGAGGTCGAGAAGGTGTACCTTCTCGCCTATGAGCTCGGATGCAAGGGCGTGACGATCTATCGCGACGGGAGCCGCGACGAGCAGGTGCTCAACATCGGCAAGGTGAACCGGAGCGACGAGAGAATCTCGGCCGTGATCGACGAGTCGCTGCTGACGCCGCGGGCGCGCCCGTCGGTGATCGAGGGGAGCACGCGCAAGATGACGACGGGGTGCGGCAATCTCTACGTCACGATCAACGAGGACGAGCACGGTCTCTTCGAGGTGTTCACGCAGATGGGAAAGGCGGGGGGCTGCTCGTCGTCACAGGCGGAGGCGATCAGCCGGCTCATCTCGCTGTCGCTCCGCGCGGGAATAGATCCGAAGGCGATCGTCAAGCAGCTCCACGGCGTGCGGTGCCCGAACCCCGGGTGGGAGAAGGGCGGCATGATCCTTTCGTGCAGCGACGCGATCGCGAAGGCGCTCGAGCGCTACCTCCTCGAGAAGAAGACCCCCGTCGGGAAGAAGGTCGCGAAGATGTCGGCGGGCTACCTCGAGAAGATCGCCGGCTTCTGCCCCGACTGCGGAGGCGTGCTCGAGCACGAGAGCGGCTGCAACGTCTGCAGGGAGTGCGGCTTCTCGAAGTGCGGGTAACGCGGGTCCTGCCGCAGGTTGTACCCCGCACGTGCTCGCTTTCGCTGTGCGCGGTCGGGGGCCCCGTCGGCGCCACCCGCGCGGGAGAGTCGAAAGCCCCTTTCAGTTGAAATTGAGAGGGGCTTTTTCTATGATGGAGTCCTGCCGCGCCGCGGGAGCGCGGCGCGGCTTCCGAAGCGGGGAGGTTACGATGCAGGAAAAGATCACCTTCAACAAGACGCAGATACTCGCAGTGACGCCCGTCGTGCTCGTCGCGTGCTCCCATCCGAAGCTCGGGAAGAACCTTCTCACGATCGCGTGGACGGGGGTCGACTGCTCCGATCCCCCAGTTCTCCACGTCTCGATCCGGCCGTCGAGGTTCTCGCACCGGATGATCAAGGAGAGCGAGTGCTTCACGGTCAATATCCCGACGCGGCCGCTTCTGAGGCAGGTCGATCTCTGCGGCGTCCTCTCGGGGAAGGACGGCGACAAGTTCGCGCGCGCTGGTCTCACGGCGGCGGCGGGCTCGGCCGTCGAGGCGCCGCTCGTCGCCGAGTGCCCCGTCAATCTCGAGTGCCGGCTCCTCCAGATCGTGCCGCTCGGCGTCCACGATATGTTCATCGGCGAGGTCGTCGCCAGGCACGCGGACGCCTCGATCGTGAAGAACGGCAGGGTGGAGTTCGAGAAGCTTCCGCTCCTCGCGTACGTGAACGGCGAATACTGGAGCCTCGGCGAGCGCGTCGGGACGCACGGATTCTCGAAGGCCTGAGGGACAAGCGAACTGCACATGGAGGTGCCCGGCATGTGTGAAAAGGTAGTACACGGTATGGGATGGCTTCCCGATTATCCCGATTTCCGGGACTATTCGAGCGAGCGCGACGAGGTGAGCCCGCGTCTCAAGGCGCTCGGCCAGGGGGACTCCGTACGGGCGATGCTCGCGAAGGCGCGCGTCGCCGGCGCGGCGGGGAAGAAGCTTCCCGCTTCCGTCGATCTCAGGCGCTGGTGCTCGCCCGTCGAGGACCAGGGCTCTCTCGGCTCCTGCACGGCGAACGCGGCGGCGGGCGTCGTCGAGTATTTCGAGCGGAAGGCCTTCGGGAAGCACATCGACGCGTCGCGTCTCTTTCTCTACAAGGCGACGCGGAATCTCATACACTCGAGCGGAGACACGGGCGCTTTTCTCAGGACCACCATGGGAGCGCTCGTCCTCTTCGGGACGCCCCCCGAGGAATACTGGCCCTACCACACGGCCGATTTCGACAGGGAGCCTCCCGCATTCTGCTACGCTTTCGCGCAGAGCTACCGGGCGATGAGCTACTACCGGCTCGACCCGCCGGGCACAACCGCCGCGTCGCTCCTCGAGCGCATCAGGAAAAACCTCGCCGCCGGACTTCCCTCGATGTTCGGTTTCACCGTGTACAGCTCGATCGAGCAGGCGGCGGATACGGGCAAGATCCCGTTTCCCTCAGCCGGCGAGAAGATCCTCGGCGGGCACGCGATCGCCGCGGTCGGCTACGACGATCGCGTGAAGATCGCAAACGCCGCTCCGCGAGGGAGAAAAACGACGGGCGCCATTCTCATCAGGAACTCGTGGGGGACAGGATGGGGGGAGAAGGGCTACGGCTGGCTCCCGTACGACTACGTGCGCGAGGGTCTCGCGGACGACTGGTGGTCGCTCCTCAAGAACGAGTGGATCGACACGGGGGAGTTCAAGGCGTGAGGGCCGCCGCGGCGCGAGCCGGGCGGCGCTCCGCGCGCGCAATAGGCGTTCGGTTCAGCCCGCGAAGGCGACCGCGAGCCGGTCGGCGACACAGAATCCCTTCACGGTGGGCACGGCGCGGCCGTCCGCGACGATGACGAGCGATTCGGCGATGAGTCTATCGAGCGCGCGTCGCCAGCCGGGATAGCGGCCGAGCGCTTCGAGTGCCACGCCGTCGCGCGTTCGGAATCCGAGAAAGATCTCCTCGAAGGCGAGCTCGTCCTTGCTCAGAGTCTCCATGCCGTCGACGGGACTTCCGCCGCTCTCGAGCGCTCCGCAGTACGCGTCAACGGAGCGCGCGTTCCACCACCGTTTTCCGTTCCGGAATGAATGCGCGGACGGCCCGAGGCCGAGGTAGGGCGCGTGGCGCCAGTACTTGTCGTTATGGCGCGAGAGAAACGCCTCATCCCGCGCGAAGTTCGAGATCTCATAGTGAATGTACCCGTGTGCGGTGAAAAACTCAGATGTCTTCATGAAGAATGCACGCTCGGACTCCTCGCCGAGCCGCTCGAGCGCGCCCGTCTCGAGCATTCTCCCGAATTCCGTCGCGCCCTCGATCGTCATCTGGTAGCAGGAGAGATGCTCCGGGGAGAGCTCGAGCGCGCGTTGCATCGAGCGCTCCCAGCTCTCGAGGCTTTGCCCCGCGAAGCCGTACATGAGATCGAGGCCGACATTCGAGATTCCCGCCCCGCGCAGATGCGCTATCGCCTCGAGCGCCTTCGCCGCGTCGTGCCGCCGAGCGAGAAACCGCAGCTCGCCGTCGTCGAACGACTGCACGCCGAGGCTCACGCGGTTGACCCCGGCCTCGAGCCATGCATCGAGCTTCGACCGCGTGACGTCGTCGGGATTCGCCTCGATCGTGACCTCCGAATCGGGCGCGAAATCGAATGAGGCCCTGAGGGCGTCGAAGAGGGAGTGAATCTCGCGCTCATCGAGGACGGACGGGGTGCCGCCCCCGACGTACAGCGTGTCGAATGTCCCGAAGGCCCCGCGATGGAGCGCCGCCTCTCTCGACAGAGCGTCCAGCCAGCGCCCGGTCGCAACGCCTGATGTGATCGAATAGAAATCGCAGTACGGGCATTTTGTCTTGCAGAAAGGCACGTGGACGTAGAGCCCGGGCGCTGTGCCGCCCCGGGAGCCCGCATTGTCCGAGTTATTCCTCATCGGTCTTGAGAACCGCCACGAAGGCGCTCTGGGGGATCATCACCTGGCCGACGGTGCGCATCTTCTTCTTGCCCTTCGCCTGCTTCTCGAGGAGCTTGCGCTTGCGCGTGATGTCGCCGCCGTAGCACTTGGCCAGCACGTCCTTGCGGAACGGCGCCACGGTGGAGCGCGCGATGATCTTCCCGCCGATGGCGCCCTGGATGGCGATCTTGAAGAGATGGCGCGGGATCGCCTTGCGCAGCTTCTCGCAGACCGAGGCCGCCCGCAGGTGCGCGCGATCCTTGTGCACGATCATGGAGAGCGCGTCGACGCGCTCTCCGTTCACGAGAATATCGAGCTTCGAAAGCTCGCTCCGCCGGTAGTCGAGGAGCTCGTAGTCGAACGACCCGTACCCCTGCGTGACGCTCTTGAGCTTGTCGTAGAAGTCAAAGACGACCTCGGCGAGCGGAAGCTCGAAGAGGAGCTCGATCCTGCCCGGGACGGGATAGGTGAAGTGAGAGTTCTCGCCGCGCTTGTCGAGGCAGAGCTTCATGACGGCCCCCATGTAGCGGTCGGGCATGAGGATCGTCGCCTTGATGTACGGCTCGAGGGCGTGGTCGATCACGACGGGGTCGGGATAGTTCTGGGGATTGTCGACCATGATCGCCTCGCCGTTCTTGAGGACGAATTTGTACATGACGCTCGGCGAGGTCATGATGATCGACTGGGAGAACTCGCGCTCGAGGCGCTCCTGGAATATCTCGAGGTGGAGGAGTCCGAGGAACCCGCACCGGAATCCCTGCCCGAGCGCCTGGGAGGAGTCCTTCTGGTAGATGAGAGAGGCGTCGTTGAGCTTGTACCGCTCGAGGGCGTCCGTGAGCGAGTCGAAGTCCTCCGCCTCGACCGGGTAGACGGAAGAAAAGACGACCGGCTTGACCTCCCGGAAGCCGGGAAGCATTACCGCGACGGGATCGTCCTCGCGCGTGATCGTATCCCCGATGCGCGTGTCGCTCACCGTCTTGATGCCGGCGATGACGTAGCCGACCTCTCCCGCGCGAAGCTCGTCGCGCTTCTCGCGGACTATCCGGAAGACGCCGACCTCCTCGACGCGGTGGGTGGTCCCGAGGGACATGAGGCGTATCGTGTCGCCGGTGCGAAGCGTGCCGTCGAAAACGCGGCAGCTGATGATCGCGCCGCGGAAGGTGTCGTATTTCGCGTCGAAGATGAGCGCCGAAAGCGGTTTCGCGGGATCGCCCGTCGGGGGCGGGATGCGGAGCGTGATCGCCTCGAGGATCTCTTC
>JBEKAW010000154.1:0-6540 GCA_050015715.1 Candidatus Krumholzibacteriaceae bacterium | reverse complement strand
CTACGAGTCCCGGAAGCGCTCGACCGAGGATATCGTGAAGATCGTCAAGCCCGGGAGCCGCATCTTCATCGGCTCCGGGGCCGCCGAGCCCCAGGCCCTCGTCAAGGTGCTCATCGAGCGCGGAAAAGCGATCGCCGACCACGAGACGATCAACCTGATCGAGCTCGGGACGACCCCCTACACGGAGGCCGTGCTGAGCAAGCCGTTTCATCAGAATGCGTTCTTCATCGGCGCGAACGTCCGCGACGCGGTGAACGAGGGGCGCGCCGAATACACCCCGATCTTCATGTCGGAGCTCCCCTGGTACCTCCGGTCGGGGCGCCTGAGGATCGACGTCGCGTTCATCCAGGTCGCCCCTCCCGACAACTACGGCTTCTGCTCGCTCGGAGTCTCCGTCGACGTCGTCAAGGCGGCCGCCGAGTGCGCGGAGCTCGTCATCGCCGAGGTCAACAGACAGATGCCGCGCACCCTCGGGGACTGCTTCGTCCATCTCAAGGATATCGACTACGTCGTGGAGAGCGACATTCCGCTGCTGACGTGGGTTCCGCCCGCGCCCGACGACGTCGCCGACCGGGTCGGCCAGAACGTCGCGCGTCTCGTGGGGGACGGCGCCACGATCCAGGCGGGAATCGGGATGATCCCGAACGCGATCCTCGCGCACCTCAAGGAGAAGAAGAACCTCGGGATCCACACCGAGATGTTCTCCGACGGGATCATCGACCTCGTCGAATCGGGGGTCATCACGAACCTCAAGAAGACGCTCCACAACGGGAAGATCATCGCCACATTCTGCATGGGGACGCAGCGGCTTTACGATTTCGTCGACGACAACCCCCTCATCGAGTTTCATCCGTGCGACTACACGAACGATCCCTACCGCATCGCGCAGAACGACAACATGATCTCGATCAACGCGGCGATACAGATCGACCTCACGGGTCAGGTCTGCGCCGATTCGATCGGCGAGTACTTCTACGCCGGCATCGGGGGGCAGGTCGATTTCGTGCGCGGGGCGGCCCGGTCGAAAGGCGGGAAGCCGATCATCGTGCTCCCCTCGACCGCGAAAAAGGGAACGGTGTCGCGCATCGTGCCGTTCCTCGATCAGGGGGCGGGCGTCGTGACGTCGCGGGGGGACGTGGCGTACGTCGTGACCGAGCACGGCATCTGCAACCTTCACGGGCGGAACCTTCGCGAGCGGGCGCTCGCGCTCATCAGCGTCGCGCATCCCGATTTCAGGGACGATCTCCTCAACTACGCGAAGCAGCGCCACCTCGTCCACCTCGATCAGATGCCGCTCGCGGTGGCGGGCCGTTTCTACCCGGAGCAGTACGAGCACACGGCGACGATCGGCAATCGAAAGGTCTTCTTCAGGCCGATCAAACCGACCGACGAGGCGATGGAGCGCTCGTTCTTCTACTCGCTGAGCGACGAGACGGTCTACTACCGCTTCTTCAATATCGTGAAGACGATGCCGCACGAGAAGCTGCAGCCTCTCGTCAACATCGACTACCGCGAGGAGATGGCGATCGTCGGGCTCATCGGCGAGCCGGGGGACGAGGAGATGATCGCGATCGGCCGCTTCAAGCTCGATCACACCGACGACTGCGCCGAAATCGCCTTCGTCGTGCACGACCGCTGGCAAAACGTCGGCATCGGGACCTATCTCATGGGCACCCTCATTTCGATCGCCCAGGAAATGGGCGCGCACGGCTTCAAGGCCGACGTGCTGGCCGAGAACAAGAAGATGCTTCACGTTTTCCACAAGTGCGGCTACCCGATCCACAGCCGTCTCGAAGAGGGCATCTACTCCATCCGGATCGATTTTGCCGAGAGGAGAAAGTCCGGTGAACGGCGCCCCTAAGGAGCCGACGGTCTTCGTCAACTCAAGCCGTCTCGGCGACTTCCGTTTCAGTCCCGATCATCCGTTCAATCCCGAGCGCGTCACGCGCGTCTTCCGCATGTGCACGGCGCGTGGACTTCTCGCGGGGCCGCTCGCGATCGTCGTCGACGTCGAGAAGGTGGAGGACGGCGTCCTCGAGCGCTTTCACACGCCGGAGTACATCGAGGCGCTCAGACGCGCCGACGGCGGCACGGAGATCGATCTTGAGATGCTCCATCACGGGATCGGCACCGCCGAAAACCCCGTCTTCAAGGGCGTCTACGATTTCTCCGCGCTCGCGGCGACCGCGAGCCTCGTCGCGGCGCGGCGCATTCTCGGGGGCGCCCCCGCGGCCTTCAATCCCTGCGGCGGCTTTCACCACGCCCACGCCGACCGCGCGTCGGGTTTCTGCTACGTGAACGATATCGTCATCGCTATAGAGGAGCTGCGGCGCGCCGGCCTCAGGGTCGCCTATGTCGATATCGACGCCCACCACGGCGACGCGGTGCAGGAGGCCTACTACGGGGAGCCCTCCGTGCTCACGATCTCCGTGCACGAGACGGGGAAGACGCTCTTTCCCTGGGGGGGCTTCGAGCGGGAGACCGGGCAGGGGGCGGGTACGGGCTATAACGTGAACGTTCCGCTCGAGCCGGGCTCCGACGACGAGGTCTTTCTCGTCGTGTTCAGGGAGATCGTGATGGAGGCGCTGCGGCTGTTCCGGCCGGACGTCGTCGTCGGCCAGTTCGGCACGGACTCCTTCGCCACCGATCCCCTCACGCACCTGAGGCTCACCAACAACGGCTACATCGAGGCGATAGAGCTCCTTCACGGGAGCTACCCGCGCATCCTCGCTCTCGGCGGGGGCGGCTACAACATGGGGGACGTCGAGCGGGGATGGACGCTCCTGTGGGCCGAGCTCATAGGAAGCAGGCTCGAAGCGGGCTACGGGGGCTCTCTCGGAGGCGTCTTTCTCGAGGACTCCACCCTTCCCGACTCGGACCTGCGCGACATGCACGTCTACACGACCGGGCCCGAGAAGCAGCGCCTCCTCGCGCGCGCCGAAGAGCTCATCCGGCATTTCACGAAGGAAATTCGCCCCGTCCTGAATCGATGACCTCGAGCTACGGGGTCTTTGTCGTCGCGCTCGCGACAGTGGACAGCGCCGACCAGTTGGGCTTCTCGTCGGCCGTCTTCAACGCGAAGTAGTAACGTGTGCCCGGAGCGAGCCCCGTCACGACGAACGATTCCGCGGCGCCGGCCGCTTTCGGCGGCGGCTCGCCGGCCGTCTGCATCGCATAGGCCCAGGCGGCGTCGGTCAAGGGGGACGTTGAGTAACGGATGTCGTACCGCGCCGCGGTGCCCGTGTTTCCGTCGTTGCCGGGAGCCGTCCAGGCCAGGGTAACGCTCACGGTCGTGGAGTCGGTCGCGGCGAGATCCGTGACGGCCGCGGGCGGCGTAACGTCCTGCCTGGCCGTCGTCGCGGCGCTCGCGATGTTCGATTTCGTGGACCAGTTGCCGGCCTCGTCCGCGGACTTGAGCGCGAAGTAGTAGGCCGTGCTCGGTTCGAGCCCCGTCACGACGCACGTGTCCGCGCTGCCGGCCGGCCTCGGGCGCGGCGGATCGGTCACCTTCGAGGCGGAAGGCCATACGGCGTCGGTGAGCGGGTTCTTCGAGTAGCGGATATCGTACTGCGCCGCGGTGCCCGTGGTTCCGTTGTCTCCCGGCGCGGTCCAGGTCAGGGTTATGGTGCTCGGCGTGGGTTCGATCGCGACCAGATTTCTCACGTGCGCGGGCGGGACGGTGTCCCCGGGAGCGACCGAATCGTCCTTCGAGCAGCCGAAGGCGAGGAGCACGATCGATATGAGGATCGATATGCTCGAGATCCGGCGGGGCCATCCGTCACCCAATCGCATTTTCATATGATTTCACGAGAAATATCGCCTCTCGGGCGGAATCGGGCAAGAAAGAATTAATTTGAATATTTCCTCCGATTTACGTAATTTTCAAGGCGCTGCCGGATTCGCAGAGCCTTTGGCCGCGGCCAATCACGCCACATAAAGGTGCATCAGTGGACGGTCTTGTCATAGTTGAATCGGAGCTCAACGTCCTCATCGACGCCGTGCGCGCCTCCGGCGGGGCGAAGGACGTCGAGAGGCGGCTCCTCGACGCCGCCGAAGCGGTTCGCCGCGGCACGGTGTCGACCGAGGAGGATCTGCTCCGGCTTCTCGAAGACCTCATCCGCGCATCGAAGCCCCCTATTCTCTCGACCGCCTGGGAGGAGGCGTGGGGGCGTCTTTTCTCTCACGCGATCGAGATCATCCTGGGCTCGAAGCGCCGCTCGCGTATTCTCATATCGCGCCTTTCCGGGTCTGATGCGCTCGGCGCGGCCGCCGACGGAGAGTGCATTCTCTGCGTCAACCCCGGCTCGACCTCGACGAAGCTCGCGCTCTACCGGGGGCTCGAGCTCGCCGCCTCCGAAGAGGTGCACCTGCCCCTCGATTATTCCGACAGCATCGAGAACCGGACGAAGACGATCGTTGAATGGGTGAAGGCGCACGGGATCGCCGCGGGGGATCTCACCGGGATCGCGTGCCGCGGCGGGTTTATCGCGCCGGTGCCGACGGGCACGTACCGGGTCTGCCCCGAGATGATCGAGGACCTCGAAAAGCCCCGGATCGTCCACGCGTCCAACATGGCGATCCCGATCGGGCTCAAGATAAAGGAAGAACTTTCAGGGAGCGACTCGCTCCTCGTCACGACGACCGACGCCGTGGCCTCCGACGAGATGGAGATCGGCGCCCGCATGACGGGGATCCGGCGCATCCGCCGCGACGGCTCGGGGGCCCACTACCTGAACCACCGCGCGGTGCACCGCCTCGTCTGCTCGCTCCTCGGCGCCTCCGAGGAGAATCTGACGACGATCGGCGCCCACATGGGGGGCGGCATCTCGATCCTCCGCCACGTCGACGGCCGCGTCACCTATCTCGTCAACGCCTTCTCCGGCGTGCCGAGCGCGAACCGGAGCGGCAATATCCCGCTCGACGTCCTCCTGCGCGCGATCGAGGAGGGGGAGATCAGCCTGCCCGAGCTCAAACGCTACCTGTACAAGGTGGGCGGGCTCATCGACCTCGCCGGGACCAACGACTTCCGCGCGCTTCTCCACTTCAGGGACACGGGCGCCGTCGCGCGCCAGCGCGAGAAGATCGAGCTCGTCGTCGAACTTCTCGCCCGCTCGATCGCGGGCGCCATCATGCAGCTCGCCGCGGTCGAGAAGCCGATCGAGGTCGTGATCCTCACGGGCGGTCTCTCGCGAAGCGCGGAGTTCGTGGGCCGCATCAGGCGCAAGCTCTACCCGTATTTCCCGGTCGTCGTGGTGCCGGGGGCGATCGAGCACGAGGCGCTCGTCGCGGGGCATTTCAGGGCGCGCTTCCATCCCGAGGAGCTGAAAGACTACACGGATGCCCGGGACCGTCTCCGCAGACAGAGATCCGACGAGCGGGTCCTCATCGAAACCGAGGTCTTCGTCGATCCGCAGCTCCGCAAGAACGAGAATGCGCCCGTGACGAGTCTCGACGAGCTCGTGTACCTTGCCCGCTCGATGGTCGCGAAGCACCGTACGCCGCGCATCGCGATCGTCGGCGCCGAAAACGAAGACGCCGTCGTCGCCGCCAAGCAGGCGAACGAGGAGGGGCGCTTCCCGATCGCCAAGTTTCTTCTCGTCGGCGATTTCTACGAGGTCAACAAGCTCGCGTGGGAATACGACATCAAGGTCGACGGCGACAACTACCGGCTCGTCGACACCGATACGCCGGTCGAGAAGGCGATCGAGCTCTACGCGTCGGGGGAAGCGGACCTTCTCATGAAGGGGGGCGTCAAGACCGAGGAGATCATGCGGGGGGCGCTCAGATACCTCAAGGAGAGCGGCAAGCTCGAAAAGGGGCGCATCTACAGCCACGTCGGCGTTTTCCAGATTCCGACCTACCCGAAGCTCCTCACGGTGACTGACGCGGCGATCAATCCGAATCCCGACCTCGCGCAGAAGAAGAAGATCCTCGACAACGCGCTCCAGGTGATGCGGTATCTCAACATCGCGAAGCCGAAGGTGGCGATCATATCCGCCGTCGAAACGCGCAATCCGAGCGTGGAGTCGTCGATCCTCGCGGGTCTCCTCGCCGAGGAGTACGAGCACCGCGACGACTGCATCGTCGAAGGACCGCTTTCGCTCGACGTTGCGATCGATCCGCACTCCGCCTCCGAGAAGAATTACAAGGGACAGATCAGGGGAAACGCGGATATACTGCTCATGCCCGACATCGAGGCGGGCAACGTCGTTTACAAGACGCTCACCGTCTCGTCGGGCGCGTACCTCGCGGGAGCGGTGGTCGGCGGCGGCATTCCCATCATTCTCGCTTCGCGCGGAGATTCATCCCGGTCGAAGCTCGCCTCGATCTGCCTCGCGTGCATCGTCGCGATGCGGCTGGGGGGCTTCGAAGAGACGCAGCAGAAATAACGGCTCGCGGACGGAGGTTTCACGAATGACGGAGCGTTCGAAGCAGCTGATCCTCGCTCTCTTTCTTCTCGTCTTCCTCGTCGTCGTCCCGCTCGTCGCGATCATGACCTGGGGGCCCGCCGTCAGGCCGATCGGCGGGAGCTCCGCGGTC
>JBEKAW010000153.1:0-6554 GCA_050015715.1 Candidatus Krumholzibacteriaceae bacterium | reverse complement strand
GGGGTTCGTCGACTACGCCGCCTCGATCGACGACGTCGAGCTCGCCGCCCTCTTCCGGGAGCTCGGTCCGCGCGAGATCCGCGTGAGCCTCCGCTCGCGCAACAGCTTCGACGTCGCCTCCCTCGCCGAGAGGTTCGGCGGCGGGGGGCACCGAAGCGCCGCGGGCCTCACGATCAGCGGTGACCTCGCCGGGGCGAAATCGCTCATCGTGGGCGCGCTCGAGGGGATGCTCGCGGCCGAGGACCACGGAAAGAATTCATGATGGCGAATGTATCCGCGCGCGAGCGGCTCACGGACCGCGTGATACCGGTCGCCAAATCCCGGGGCAACTCCACCTACGACTGCGTGAGGGCCTTCAAGCGCGTCGTGCGCCTCGACAAGGTCGGGCACGCGGGGAGCCTCGACCCGCAGGCGATGGGGCTCATTCTCATACTCACCGGGGAGGCGACGAAGCTGTCGAACTACCTCATGGACCTCCCGAAGCGCTACGTCGCGGACATCAGGCTCGGGGAGGCGACCGACACCCAGGACGAGAGCGGGCGGATTCTCCGGACGGGCTCCTGGGCCCACGTCGACCGCGCCGCCGTCGAGGCCGTGCTTCCCCGGTTCATGGGAAAGCGGTTCCAGACGCCGCCGATGTACTCCGCGCTCAAGCACAAGGGGACGCCGCTCTACATGCTCGCCCGCCGCGGGGAGAAGATCGACCGGAGCCCGCGCGAGGTGAACACGTACGAGATCAATCTGCTCGAGTTCCAGCCGCCCGTCGTCAGGATCGAGGTCTTCTGCTCGCGGGGACTCTACCTCCGCGTTCTCGCGGAGGAGATCGGGGACGCGCTCGGCGTGCCTGCCTACCTCGGGGGGCTCGTGCGCAAGCGTATCGGGCATTTCTCGCTCGACGAAGCGGTATCCGACGCCGAGTTCGAGACGCTCCTCGAGTCGGCTCATCCGGGACGCTCCCTCACCGAGGCGGTCGGGCATTTTCCGGCGTTGGTCCTCTCGGAGGAGCAGTCGCGCGGGCTTTCGCGCGGTATCACACCGAGGCTTCATCCGGCGGCGCAGACGGTGTTCCCGGCGCAGGGGAGCCTCGTCAGGCTCGAGCGGCCCGACGGTTCGCTCGGCGCGATCGCCGAGATGGGGCCCGGGGGGCTCATTCAGCTGAGGCGCGTGTTCAGGGAGCCGGGAGCGTAGCGCGGAGCGCGCGCCGCGGAAATCTATGAACGTCGTTTCGAACCCCGATACAATCGCCCGCGGCGCCCTCTCGAACACCGCCGTCACGATCGGCGTTTTCGACGGCGTCCATCTCGGGCACACGGAGGTCATCCGGACGCTCGCCCGGATCAAGCAGGACGAGGGGAGAAGCTCCTCGATTCTGCTCACGTTCGACACGCACCCGCTCTCCGTCACCCACCCCGAGATGGTCCCGCCGCTGCTGACGACCCTCGAGGAGAAGCTCCACGTGCTCGGCGGGATGGAGATCGACTGCGCGGTCATCGAGCATTTCTCGAAGGAGACCGCGGCGATCGACTACCACGCGTACATCGCGGGAAGGCTCGTCGAGACGCTCGGGATGAAGCACCTCGTCGTCGGCTACGACTTTCATCTCAGGCGCGGGAGGGAAGGCTCGCGGGAACGCCTCCTCGAGGAGGCACGGAGGCTCGATTTCGCGGTCACGGTCGTCCCGCCGGTCGTGCTCCAGGGGAGCGTCGTCTCGAGCACGAAGATCAGGCGGGACATCCTCGAGCGCCGTCTCGAGCACGCCGCGCGGTGTCTCGGGCGGCCGTACTTCTTCGAGGCGTCCGTCGTGCGCGGCGAGGGGCTCGGGGCGCGCATCGGGTTCCCGACCGCGAACGCCGCGGTCGGCCCCTCCGGGAAGCTGATTCCTCCCGGGGGCGTCTACGCGGTCGAGGTCGAGGCGCTCGGCCGGCGCTTCGGAGGGATGATGAACATCGGGACCGCCCCGACGATGCACGAGGACGGCGAGCGCCACGTCGAGGTCCACCTCTTCGACTTCACGGGCGAGCTCTACGGCGAACGCATCCGGGTCCATTGCCTCCGGTTCATTCGCGAAGAGCGGAGATTCGGAAGCCCGGCGGAGCTGCGGGCACAGTTAATGCAAGACAGGCAAATGGCTTACGCGGTACTGGAAAAGAAACATTGACTTTCATGTCGAATCGTGTATTTTCTAATGCTTGCGAATGGAAGTCGTGGTTCGTTAGCAGTTTTCAGGCGGATCGGGTCGGACCCGTTCTGCTGCCATCGTGATATCTCATCACTGTGTAAGGAGGTGCATGAACGATGGCGCTGCCGAAAGAAGTCAAAAAAGGAGTTATCAGCAAGTTTCAGGTTCACGAGAAAGACTCTGGTTCCCCGGAAGTTCAGATCGCTCTTCTCACGGAACGCATCAACCAGCTTGCAAAACATTTCCAGGTTCACAAGAAGGATTTCGCCTCGCGGCGAGGTCTCTTGAAGCTCGTGAGCCAGCGGCGCAAGCTCCTCGACTATCTCAAGAACAACAAGATCGACAAGTATCGAGCGATCATCAAGGATTTGAATCTCAGGAAGTGACCCCCGATCCCGCAGGCCGAGGGAAAGGACTCTCCCGTGGGTTCGAGGACGGCTCGCTGTTTTGTATTGTAACGCACAATGGAGGCTCATTCTCGAATGGTACGAAAGAACTGGGATCTCGAAGGCAAGAATTTCTACTTCGAGACCGGCAGATTGGCGAAACAGGCCGACGGGGCGGTTCTCGTCGGCATCGACAGCACCGTCGTTCTCGTGACGGCGGTCGCGTCGAAGGACAGGCAATCGGAACAGGATTTCTTCCCGCTCAGCGTCGAGTACCGGGAGAAATTCTACGCCGCGGGCAAGATCCCCGGCGGATTCTTCAAGCGTGAAGGGCGCCCGGGCGAGAAAGAGACGCTCGGGGCGCGCATGATCGACCGGCCGATCAGGCCGCTCTTTCCCGATTCCTTCCGCTGGGAAGTGCAGGTCGCGTGCAGCGTGCTGTCGAGCGACCAGCGCCTCCCGTCCGACATCCTCGGCATCACGGGCGCCTCTCTCGCGCTCGCGCTCTCCGATATCCCCTTCGGGACGATCCTGAGCGGCGTGCGCGTCGGCATGAAGGACGGCCGGTTCCTCGCGAATCCGACCTTCCTCGAGCTCGACGAGGGGACGCTCGACATCGCGGTCGCGGGCTCGGACGACGCGATCATCATGGTCGAAGGAGGCGCCAAGGAGGTCTCGGAGTCCGTCATGCTCGGGGCGCTCGAGTTCGCGCACGCGCTGATCAAGCGGATCAACGCCATGCAGCGGGAGTTTCTCGCCGCCTGCAGCCCGAAGCAGAAACGCGCCTTCGCGGCGGCGGAGATCAACAAGGAGCTCGAAGCGAAGCTCCGCGGCGACTACCTCGCCGAGGTGAACCGCCGCTCGCGCATCAAGGAAAAGCTCGCGCGGCAGAACGCGCTCGGCGACCTCGCGACCGAGGCCGCGGCGAAGTACGGCGAGGCGTTTCCCGACTCCGAGAAGCAGTTCAAACGCATCATGGAGAATATGGAGCGCGAGGTCGTGCGAAAGATGATCATCGACGAGAAGATTCGCTGCGACGGCCGGGGCACGGGCGATCTCAGACCGATCAACTGCGAGATCGGCGTTCTCCCGAGGACGCACGGGAGCGCCCTCTTCACGCGGGGGGAGACGCAGAGCCTCGTCGTGACGACCCTCGGCACGGCGCAGGACGAGCAGCGGCTCGACGAGCTCGCGGGGGAGTCGTTCAAGAGCTACATGCTCCACTACAATTTCCCGCCGTTCTCGGTCGGCGAGGTCGGCCGGTTCAGCGGACCGGGCCGCCGCGAGATCGGGCACGGCATGCTGGCCGAACGGGCGATCGAGCCGGTCATCCCGGCGGACGAGCATTTCCCCTACACGATCAGGGTCGTCTCCGACATTCTCGAGTCGAACGGCTCGAGCTCGATGGCGACCGTTTGCGGGGGGAGCCTCGCCCTCATGGACGCGGGCGTGCCGATCAAGAAGCCCGTCGCGGGAGTGGCGATGGGGCTCGTCAAGGAAGGAGACCGGGTCGCGATTCTGACCGACATCCTCGGCCTCGAGGACCACGACGGCGACATGGACTTCAAGGTGGCGGGCACGCGCGACGGCATCACGGCGTTCCAGATGGACGTCAAGATCGCCGGCATCACGCGCGCGATCATGGAGCCGGCGCTCGAACAGGCCCGGCAGGCGCGCATGAAGCTCCTCGAGATCATGGACCGGACGATCGGCGCTCCGCGCAAGGAGATCTCTCCGTACGCGCCGAAGATCGTCCAGATCAAGATCCCCGTCGACAAAATCCGCGACGTCATCGGTCCCGGAGGCAAGATGATCCGGCACATTCAGGACACGACGGGCGCGAAGATCCAGGTGGAGGACGACGGAACGGTGGAAATCGCCGCCGTCGACCAGGCCGCGGGGGACAAGGCGCTCGAGATGATTCGCGGGCTCACCGAGGAGCCCGAGGTCGGCAAGGTGTACAAGGGCACCGTCCGCGGAATCCAGGTGTTCGGCGCTTTCGTGCAGATCCTCCCGGGGCGGGACGGTCTGCTCCACATATCGGAGATCGATCGCAAGCGGATCGAAAGGGTCGAGGACGTCCTCAAGATCGGGGACGAGGTCGAAGTCAAGGTCATCGGCATCGACAAGGACGGCAAAGTAAAGCTGAGCCGCAAGGTTCTGCTGTAGCCGCATCACATGCTCAGACTGCCTCACCCGCACAAGGTGACGCTCTCCTCGGGGGCGACGCTTCTCCACCAGCGCAATCCCTTTTCCCCGACGGTCGCGTTCGGGATCTGGATCGCCGGGGGCTCGAGCCGCGAGGAGGACACGGAGCGGGGGCTCTCGCACCTCCTCGAACACGTCGTATTCCGCGGAACGAAGAGTCGCGACGCTCTCACGATCGCCTACGATCTCGAGTCGATCGGCGGGCAGTACGACGCGTTCACGGGGAAGGAAGCGACCTGCTACCACGCGAGAGTCCTCGAGGAGCATTTCGAGAAGCTCGCCGACGTGCTCGCCGACATCGTCTGCCGGCCCTCCATTCCCGAGCCGACCTTTCGGCTCGAGAAGAACGTCGTCCAGGAGGAGATCAGGAGCATCAACGATTCCCCCGAGGAGCTCGCCCATGAGCTCTTCTACACGACGCTTTTCAAGGATCATCCGCTCGGTCATCCGGTGACGGGGTACCTCAAGGACATCGCGCGGTACTCGCGGGAGGATCTCTTCGCGTTTCATACGAAAACGTACACGGCCGCGGACACCTGTCTCGGCTTCGTCGGCAACCTGCCGCTCGAGCGGGTCGTCGCGATCGCCGAGGAGCGGTTTAGCTTCCCGCGCAAGCGCGCCCGCGCGATGAAACGCCCCCTCGCCGTGAACGAGAACCGCGTTCGCTCGCGGACGCGCGAGGAATGGGCGCAGTCCCACGTGTGCGTCGGCGGGCGGACGGTCCCCGCGGCGCACGCCGACCGCCACGCGCTCCTCCTCATCGCGAACATCCTCGGGGGCGGCGCCACCTCGCGCCTGTTCCAGAGCCTGAGGGAGAAGACGGGGCTCGTGTATTCCGTCTACTCGCACGTGAGCTTCTGGCGGGAGGCGGGCACGATCTGCAATTTCTTCTCCGTCGACTCGAAGAATCTGAGGAGGGCGCTCGACATGCTCCACGCCGAGCTCCGGGATCTGCGCGAGGGCGGCGTGCGGGACGAGGAGATCGAGAGCGCGAAGGCGCAGGTGAAGGCGAGCATCGTCTTCGGCGTGGAGAGCGTCGAGAACAGGCTCTTCCATCTCATCCAGAGCGAATATTTCTACGGGCGGTACACGAGATTCGGCGAGCTCGTCAAGGCGATCGAGAAGGTCGATCGCGCCGCCATCACCAAGGCGGCCGTGCGGTACCTCGGCGAGGAGAGCCTCACGTACGCCGCCTGCGGGAGAATCGGCCTCAAGGGGCTCGTGCCCTGAGCGGGGACGCGCATGGAAGAGGCCGTACGAATCAGGATCCGCTACCTGAGCCACCACGAGGGGCTTCCCCCCATCAGTCGCCAGACGCCGGGCGCGAGCGGCTTCGATATTCAGGCCGCCTGCGCGGACCGCGTCGTCGTCGCGCCGGGCTCCGCGGCGCTCGTCCCCGCCGGCTTCGAGCTCTCGATGCCGGAAGGCTACGAGGCTCAGGTGCGCCCCCGGAGCGGCCTCGCCGCGAAGCGCCGGATCAGCCTCCTCAACAGCCCCGGGACGATCGACAGCGACTACCGCGGGGAGGTTTCCGTCATTCTCCATAATTTCGGGGACGAGGATTTCGTCGTCCGCAGGGGGGACCGCATCGCGCAGCTCGTCGTTTCGCGGCTGCCCCGCGTCGAGCTCGTCGAGGACGACGCGCTCGACGAGACCGAGCGCGGCCCCGGCGGATTCGGACACACCGGGTGATGAGAGTTCTCGCATACCACAAGGTGACGGGATTCGAGCTCGGGGGAACGTGGGTTCCGCCCGGGCGCTTCGTGCGCCAGATCGACGCG
>JBEKAW010000152.1:0-6611 GCA_050015715.1 Candidatus Krumholzibacteriaceae bacterium | reverse complement strand
ATGAACGATTTAAAGCCCACCAGTTCGATTCTCGAAAGGCTCACCGGTTCTTCCCTCCAGACGCCGAATTCCCCGTTGCATGTTCAACCAGCCGCGTCCCGCTCCCGCGAAACGCCTCCGGCCGCCGCCGGTTCAGTGCGATGCCTGCTCGATCGTGGCGATCCGCGCGTACCCGATCTTGCTGAGGCCGAGGAGATCGAGCCTCGCCTTCGTCGCCTCGTCCGTCGTCGCGTACTCGCCGACGAGGACACGGAGCCACTTGTCCCCCTTGATGTCGACCTCGATGATGCGCGCCGGAAAACCGTTCTTTTCGAGATACGCCTTCTCGACCTCGGCGCGGGCCATTTCCTTGAACGAGGCGACGTGGATCGTATACCGGCCGGGACCCGACGGAATCCGGCTCCGCAGAGTATCGGAGCCCGTCCGCCCGGCGGGCGGCGCCTTCGCGACCGGCGCGGCGGCGGGAGGGGCCCCCTGCTGCGACGCGCCGCCTGCCGGCCGCGTCTGCGCCGTGTCGGATGCCGCCGCGGCTCCGGCGCTCTCGGGCGCGGCCGATGCCGGCTGCCCGGCCTGCGACGCCGCCGCCGTGCCCGTCGTTTCGCCGACGGCGGTGGACGCCGTGCCGCGGCCCTGCTTCTCGGTGACCGTCCGGCTGATCACGATCCACCATATGGCGAACGCGGCGACGACGATCGCGCCCACGATGACCGCCATGCGCGGCACGTTGACACGCGGCTTCTTTTCCGTCTCGTGCGCCTCGAGCGGCTCGAGCTCGTCGCTCTTTTCGATCAATGGACCCGCGGCCGGCTCCGCCGGGCGCGGCGGCGCGGGGGCGGCGGCCTTCGCCGGTTCCGCCTTCTTCTCGACGGCCTTCGCCGCGGCCGGGGCCGCGGCGTGCGCCTCCGGGCGCTTGCCGCAGAAGCACACGAGATCGACGGGCGGCACCTTCTCCGCCCCGAGCGACTTGAGGTTCTTCTGAAGCTCCCCCTCGGGCATGTCCTCGATGCGGCAGCACAGGACGACGCCGTCGACGAGCCCCGCGAGCGGATTTATCTTCGAGTCTTCCGTGTAGAGCGTCGAGCAGTATATGACGACGTCGTGCTTCGCGCGGAGAAACTCGCGGATCTTCTCGAACTCCTTGAGCGCGAACGGAATGGTCCTCGAGACGGGGAACGAGCCGGCGCCGGTCACGCTCACGCTCTCGATCCCGATCGGACGCGCGACCGTCTTGAGCGAGCTCCCGTAGAGGAGAAGGTCGAGGAAGCCGTGCTCCTCGATGTTCTCGACGAGACCGCTCAGGCCGGGATGCAGAAAATCGCAGTCCACGACGAGGACGCTCTTGCCGTGCTGCGCGAGGACGTGCGCGAGCTGGAGCACGGCGAAATCGCGCGAGAGCCCCTTCTCGCCGGTTGAGAGCGCGAGAAACGCCGCTCCGCCCCGCTCCTTCATGCGCTTCTCGATCTGTGCGCCGATGTCCTTGAAATGGCCGAGCTCGCTCGCCGACGAGAAATCACCGCCGTCCATGAACGAGCGTATCCGTTCCTCGTCGAGGAAAATCGTGTAGCCCCCCTCCACCGCATCGCACGGGCCGCTCTTCGCCTTTCCCCGCTCTTCACCGGTCATCGAAATCACTCCCTCCCGAGAATGTCTTGAGTCCCTTCACCGAGCTTCGCGATCAGCAGTTCTTCCTCATCGCCGAGAACGGTCCTCGGATCGATCATGACGGACTCCGCCTTGACGCGGACGAGGACGGAAGGGGTTCCGGCGCGCAG
Source organism: Candidatus Krumholzibacteriaceae bacterium (assembly GCA_050015715.1). GTDB lineage: Bacteria > Krumholzibacteriota > Krumholzibacteriia > Krumholzibacteriales > Krumholzibacteriaceae > SSS58A. The sequence continues at coordinate 4,839 of JBEKAW010000152.1, read as the reverse complement.
GCGCGCCGAAAGCCGCTCCGCCAGGTCAGGGGCAAGGGTAATCTGCACGACAACCGTCCGCAAGGGATTTATCGGGAAGCTGCCTCCTCCGATCGAGGACTCCGATTCCTCGATCGAGACGCTGGCGCCGGGGCCGCATGATTCGGCGAGACGCGACGCGATCCGCTCGGCCCGGTCGCGCACCGACTCGAGGGCTTCCGTGATCATCGCGAGCGACGGCACCTCGTCGAACCGGCCGGTCCAGTACTCGAGGAGCACCTCCTCGAGCCCTGCGAGCGTGAGCTTGTCGAGACGGAGCGCGCGGGAGAGATGATTCTCCTTCATCCGCGCGATGAGGTCGGCGCGGCCGACGAGGGCGCCCCCCTGCGGGCCGCCGAGCACCTTGTCGGTCGAGAAGCTCACGAGATCGACTCCGCTCTCGAGCACGGTATCGATGGACTCCTCTCCCTCGACCCCCTTCAGGCGAAGCGGGTAGAGAACGCCGCTTCCCTGATCGTACATGACGGGGACGCCGCTCTCGCGTCCGAGCGAGGCGAGCTCGGCGAGCGGCACCTCGTTCGTGTATCCCACGATGCGGTAGTTGCTCGTATGGACCTTGAGGAGCAGCGTCGCTCCGTCGCGAACCGCCTTCTCGTAATCCCTGCGATGCGTCCGGTTCGTCGTCCCGACCTCGATCACCCGGCCCGCCGCGAGCGCGAGAATCTCGGGGAGACGGAAGCTCCCTCCGATCTCGACGAGCTCTCCCCGCGAGATCGCGACGGCGCCACGGCCGGCGAAGGTCTGCACGGCCAAAAGGACCGCCGCGGCGTTGTTGTTCACGATGAACGCGTCTCCCGCTCCCGTGATGAGGGACAGGAGCTTCCCCGCCCTGAGTCCTCGCTCCGTGCGCTTGCCGCTCTCGAGATCGATCTCGAGATCTACGTAGCCGCGCGCCGAGCGATCGATCGCTGCGCGCACGGACTCGCCGAGCACGGAGCGTCCCAGATTCGTGTGAAGAACGACCCCCGTCGCGTTGATGACGCGCCGCGCCCCGAGGGCGGCGAGCGTCTCGAGCTCGGATGCCACTTCGTCCGCGACCGCCGCCGCGAGCGCCTTCCCGGAGGCGCCGGGCCCCGCGCCCGCGAGCAGCCTTTCGCGATGGCGCTCGATGGATTCTCTGACAATGCGCGTGATTCCCCTCCTCGAAAGGAGCGAAATCCGGGGCGCGATCCGCTCATCCTCGAGCACCTTCTCGACCGAGGGTAATTTCTTGAGGGACGATTGAATATCCATATTCCTTAACCCTGTTACTTAAGGTGAATTTGCCATCTTCTACCATATGTGGTGGAGACCGTCAACTGTTTTCACAATATATAGAGGGCTTGGGCCCGTTTTTCGATGGCTGTCGAGGCGTTCTTCGCGTCGGGGGGCCGGGGAAATTGCTCCTTGATGACGGGGGACGCTTCTGGTAAAAATGAGTGTCGCCAGAAGCACGAAAAGGAGTATCTGATGAATCGACGTTTGCGCCTTCTCTCGATCATCTCCGTCGGCGCGCTCCTCCTCGCCGGATGCGCGGAGCGCAAGCCCGCCATGGAGGGCCTCTACGCGGGGCTCAGGGAGAGGCCGGAAGCGGTCGACGCGCACGTCCTCGCCGGAAAGATCATCGTCATCGATCCGGGGCACGGCGGCGCGATGAACGGGGCGCTCGGCACCGACAGCCTCCGCGAGGCGGATGCGAACCTCGGCGTCGCGCTCTACCTGTGGGGGCTCTGCAAGGACGCGGGCGCGGACGCGCACCTGACGCGGACGACGGACCGCGACCTCCTGCCTCCCGGCTCGAAGGACCCGGCGGACGATCTCAAGGCCCGCGTCGCGATGGCGAACGCGCTCGCTCCCGACGTATTTCTATCGATTCATCACAACTCAAATCTGCCCAGGAACCGGGACGTCAACGATATCGAGGTGTATTACCGCGCGAGCGATCCGGGCGCCTCGCTCGAGCTCGCCCAGGCCCTTCAGGTGCACCTCGCGCGAAACCTCGGGATTGAGGCCTCCGACGTCAAGCCCGCGAACTACCTCGTTCTCAGGCTTTCGACGGCTCAAGCGGCCGTGCTCGGAGAGGCGAGCTATCTCTCCTCCCCCGCCGTCGAGGAGCGGCTGAAGCTCTCGGCGAAGCAGAAGCTCGAAGCCGAAGCCTACTTCCTCGGCCTCGTCGAGTACTTTTCGAAGGGAGTGCCGCTGCTCACGAGAGAGTCTCCGGCGCGCGACACGCTCGCCGGCGCCGCCCAGATATCCTTCTCGGTGCGGTCGGCCGCGGGAATTCCGGTCGATCCGTCTTCCGCCGTGATCTCGCTCGGTTCGCGGGAGACCGCCGCGATCTTCGACGCTATCACGTCCACCATCCGGATTCCGGCGGATCCCGGTCTTCCGAACGGCACGTACGTCGTCCAGGGGAGCGTTCGGAGCACGGCGGGAGCGACGGCGCGAAGCAGACCGTTCACGGTTCTTCTCGCGCGGCCCGCCCGATTCATCCTCCCGCTCGCCCCGCGGGAACGGCCCGGATCGATCGTCGCGCTGTCGGTCAAGGTGCTCGACGCGCTCGGCATGCACGTCGCGGACGGCACCCCGGTGACGGGGCGCTCCCTCAGGAACGGAACAGCCGTGTCGGGAGTGTGCGCGAACGGGACGTTCACCTTCGAGGTGGCGCGCGACCGGGCCCGCGACCCGTTCGTGTTCACCGCCTCCGGCGTCGCGGACACGGTGCGCTTCGCGGCGAGCGAGGAATCCGCGCGTCTGTCGCTCACGGTGTGCGACGCCGGATCGGGTGCCGGCGTGAGCGACGCGATCGTCTCGTGGGGCCGCGAAAGCCTTGCGGGAGACGCCGCCGGTCATATCCTCATTCCGCCCGGCGTCGCGGGGGACACCCTCATCGTCTCCGCGAAAGGCTACCGGCCGGTTCTCATCGACACGGCCGGCACGCGCGGCGGCGGGGCGATCCTCCGTGTGCCGCTCGAGCCCCTCTTCGGAGGCGTCTTTCGAGACCGGAAGATCGCGCTCGATCCGGCGGGCGGCGGCCCCGACGCCGGGGGACGCGGCGCGGCCGGGCTCCGGGGCGCCTCGGTGAATCTCGACGTCGCGCGCCTCGTGCGCGGCGTTCTCGAGCGTGCAGGCTCCACCGTCATCCTCACCCGCGAAGGGGACGAGCCCCTCTCCGCGCACGAGCGGATCTACGTCGTCAACCGCTCCAACGCGGAGCTCGCGATCGGCATCAGACACGGCGCTCCTCCCGAGGGGGCGCCCGGTCCCCGCGTCGTGCTCCACTATGCCGGGAGCGACCGCGGACGCGTCGCTGCGGAGAAGCTCGCCTCGGCGCTCGACTCCCTGCCGTCCGCGGGCCCGTTCGCGGTCGGCGAAGGGGCCGGTCTGTTCCTCCAGCAGACGGCGTGCACGGCGTGCGAGATCTACTGCGGACCGGTCGAGGACGGAGCACGGGAGGCGCTGATGAGGGACGAGTCGTATCTTCGACTCGAGGCCGAGAGAATTCTCGCCGGCGCGGCGGCCTGTTTCGGATTCGATGCGGTCATCCCCCGCGGCTGCGCGGTCAAGGTCGTCCGCGGGGGCGCGCCGGCGGCGGGCGCCACGGTCGATATCGACGCGCTCTTCGCGGGTACTACCGGCCCGGACGGGTCCGTCGCCTTCGGGCTCATCGAGCCCGGGACGCACCTCGTCGCCGTGCGCACGAGCGACGCTCATTCCGGCCTCTTCATGCGGGAGTTCACGGCGGCCGCCCGCGAGATCGTCATCAATATCCCATGAGGCGGCGGTTTCGGCGGAGCCCCTAGCGGGCGATCCTGAGGGTGTCGAATTCCACGGCGCGCTCGCTCCTCACCGTGTAGAAAAGAATCCCTTCACCGGACAGGAAATCGAGAAACGGGTGCCGCTTCTTCTCGAGCTCCCGGGCCATCTCTTCCCTGAGCGGCTCCCCCCCCGATTTGCATTTGGCGAGCGCCTCGATGAGAAGCCTCGTGCCGCGGTAGCCGCCGACGACGACCTGGTTGGTTTCGCCGACGGGTTCGTTCACGAGGGCGCACGCGTTCGTGAAGAGCCGCTCGGCGCCTCTCGTATCGACGTCCTCGGGGAACAGCGCGCCCTCGAGGTCCTTTCCGACCATCCTGATGAGACGCTTCGAATTCCAGTCGCTCGTGCCGAGGAGCTGGACCCCGAACTCGTGGAACGACAGCTGCGGCAGCATGAGAATCAGGTCTTCCGTGTCCGACGCGATGAACAGGGCCTCGGGCGCCCCGGCGCCGACGCGTTCGATGGCGTCGCCGAAATCGGTCGTTCCCTCGGGGTAGAACTCGGCGGCGCAGAGCACGCCGCCGAGCCGCTCCACCTCGTCCGCGAAAAGGAGCGCGAGATGGTGCGAGCGCATGTCGTTGGACGACATGAACGCGATGCGGCGCAGCCCGAGACGCCCGCACGCCATCCGGGCGAGCGCGGCGATCTCGACCTCCGAGCCGGTGCCCGTCTGGAAGATCCAGCTTCCGATGTCGTCGATCCCCTCCTCGGTGGCGACGGGGGACAGAAACACCGTCTTCGAGAGCTCCGCGACCTGCGCGGCCGCGATCGTCGAGGAGCTGAGCACCTCGCCGAGGAGCGCGTCGACGCGCTCTCCGTCGATGAGGCGCCCCGTGACGGCCCGTGCCTCGAGGGGATTCCCGCGCGTGTCGCCGACGATGAGCTCGACGTTCTTGACGCCCCTCAGGCGCGCCTCCTTCAGCGCGACCGAGGCGCCGCGGAGGAACGACTCGCCCAAGGGCGCGAATCGCCCCTCGAGCGGGCAGAGAACGCCGATGCGGT
>JBEKAW010000151.1:0-6636 GCA_050015715.1 Candidatus Krumholzibacteriaceae bacterium | reverse complement strand
CGTACGAGGCGGCGCTCGGAGATCTCGAGCGGCTCTGCCTCTTCCAGGCGGGGCTCGAGATCGTCGACCGCTCGGTCGTCGAGAGCGAGTCCGACGAGCGCGTCTTCGACATGATGGAGACGTTCATGCGGCTTCTCCCCGCGGCGCCGGATCCATGGGCGCTGTTCTACGCGTTCGAGATCGGTGTCCTGAAGCTCGCGGGCTCTTTCCCGGCGACCGCCGTGTGCGCGCACTGCCGCCGCGCGCTCGAGAACGAGGCGTTCTCGGTCGACCCGGCGAGCGGCCTCGTGAGCTGCGCCTCGTGCCGGGCGAAGGGGCGCGCGCTCACGCGGGGGGCTTCCGCGCTCGTGGCGCGGATGGACAGGTTCGGGTTCGAAGGGGTGCGCGAGGCGAGGATGAGCCGCCTCGAGCGCAGGGAGATCGGCGAGCTCATTCACCAGTTCTTCGTGAACCACGTCGAGGGATACCGGCTTCCCCTCGCCCTGCGTCTCTGCAAGGAGGTGAACGGCCAGTGAGCTTTCAAGAGGTGGTGCGCGCCCTGGAGCGTTTCTGGGCGAAGGAGGGGTGTCTGCTGCTGACGTCGTACAATTCGGAGGTCGGCGCCGGAACGATGAATCCGGCGACGTTCCTCAGGGTGCTCGGGCCCGAGCCGTGGCGGGCGGCGTATCTCGAGCCGACGAAGCGGCCGAAGGACGGAAGGTACGGCGAAAATCCGAACCGCGTGCAGCAGTTCAATCAGTACCAGGTCATTCTCAAGCCCTCCCCCGCGAACGTTCTGCCTCTCTATATACGGAGCCTCGCGGCGATCGGCATCGACCCCGCCGCGCACGACATACGCCTCCTCGAGGACGACTGGGAGTCGCCGACGCTCGGAGCGGCGGGGCTCGGCTGGGAAGTCTGGCTCGACGGGATGGAGATCACGCAGTTCACCTATTTTCAGCAGGCCGGCGGGATGGAGCTCGACCCCGTTTCCGCGGAGATCACGTACGGGCTCGAACGCATCTGCATGTACCTTCAGGGGGTCGACGACATCATGGACGTCGAGTGGGGCGGCGGCCTGACCTGGGGCGAGCTCAACCGGGAGGCCGAGCGGGAATGGAGCCGTTTCAATTTCGAGAAGGCCGATATCCCCTCTCACTTCGAGATGTTCGACCGGCTGCAGCACGAGGCCGTGCGGATGCTCGGCGAGGGGCTCATCCTCCCCGCCTACGACTACGTCGTGAAATGCTCGCACATCTTCAATATCCTCGACGCCCGGGGCGCGGTGAGCGTTTCCGAGCGGACGAGCTACATCGGCCGGATCAGGGATCTCGCGCGCGAGACCGCCGAGGCGTACGTCGCCGGGCGCGAGCGTCTCGGGTTTCCTCTCCTCGCGCGCCGGCGCGCCTTCGCAAAGGAGCGGACGTGACAAAGGACCTACTCCTCGAGATCGGATGCGAGAATCTCCCGAGCGGTTACCTCGACGACATGATCGAACAGCTGCGGAAGCTCTTCGCGGAAGGGCTCAAGGCGGAACGGATCCCCTTCGGGGAAATCGCCGTCATGGGGACCCCGAAGCGTCTCGTCGTTCACGTGCGCGACCTCGCCGCGAAGCAGGGCGGGGCCGAGGAGTCGATCGTCGGGCCTCCGGTGAAGATCGCCATCGCCGGGGACGGCACGTTCACGCGGGCGGCCGAGGGTTTCGCGAGGTCGCACGGCGTCGCGCCCGGGGAGCTCGCGCGCGTCGAGACGCCGAAGGGCAGCTACCTCGCGTTCGTGAAAAGCATCAAGGGAAGGCCCGTCGTCTCTCTCCTGAAGGAGCGCGTCCCGCAGTGGGTCCAGGGAGTCCGCACGCCGAAGACGATGCGATGGAGCTCGGGGGGGCTGCGTTTCGCGCGGCCCATCCGGTGGATCCTGTGCCTGTACGGCGGGTCGGTCGTGAAGATAAAGATCGACGCGCTCGTCGCCGGGAGGTCCACGCGCCTGTCCCCGCTCTTCGAAAAGACGGTATCCGTCAAATCGGCGGACCACTACTTCGCGGTCATGCGAAGGAACGGGATCATTCTCGACCCCGCGGCGCGCCGGGACGCGATCCGCGCGCAGGCGGGCGCCTGCGCGGCCGGACGCGGAGGCGCCCTCGTCGAGGACGAGGAGCTCGTGGGGATCGTCGCGAACCTCCTCGAATCCCCCGTCGCGATGACGGGGGGCTACGACGAGGCGTTCCTGGCGCTTCCCCGCGAGGTGATCGTCACGGCCCTCAAGAGCCATCAGCGGTACTTCTCGGTTGCGGGACCGCGCGGGAAGCTCGTCCCGCACTTCGTCGCGTTCGCGGACGGCGCGCGGCGAGGCGCCGGAGCGATCGTCAAGGGGTACGAGCGCGTGCTCCGCGCGAGGCTCGACGACGCCGTTTTCTACTACCGGGAGGACACGGCCCGGCCGTTCGAGGAGATGGCGGCGAAGCTCGGCGGAATCGTCTGGCTCGAGGGGCTCGGGAGCCTCGCGGAGAAGGCGTCGAGGATCGAGACGCTCGCCCTCTGGATGCGCTCGGCCTCGGGTATCGGCGGCGAGGAGCTCGATCGCACCATCCGGCGCTCGGCGCTTCTCTCGAAGGCCGATATCGCGAGCGAGATGGTGAAGGACGGAAAGGAGTTCACGGCGCTCCAGGGGTACATCGGGCGCGAGTACGCCCGCGCCTCCGGCGAGACGGCGGAGGTCGCCGACGCCATCTACGAGCACTACCTGCCGAGGTTCGCGGGGGACCGCATCCCGAGCGGCGACGCGAGCACGTTTCTCGCGCTCGCGGACAAGATCGACACGATCTCCGGGTGCTTCATCATGGGGCTCGAGCCTTCGGGCTCGCAGGACCCGTACGCCCTTCGCAGGCAGGCCGTCGGGGTCGTCCGGATCCTCGCGGCGAAGCGCTCGCCGCTGTCCCTTCCCGAGGCCCTCGACCGGAGCGTTTCGCTCTTCGCTCTCTCGCCCGAAGCGGCTGCCGGGAGCCGCGCGGAGCTGCTCTCCTCGCTCCGCGATTTCTACGCGCAGCGCATGTACGCCATCTCGCGCGGCGACGGCGCCGATCACGATCTCGTCGCGGCGATTCTCGCCTCGCCGTGGGAGTACCCCTACGCGGTCGCGGATATGGTCGCGGAGCTCGGCGCCCTGAGAAAGAGCGGAGAGCTCGCGCCGTTCGTTCTCGCGATGAAGCGGATAACAAATATCATTCCGCGCCCGTTGAGGGAGGGATTCACGTACGAAAGCGGGATGAAGGCGCTCGAGGCGCTCTCGGCGGGGCGCTTCTCCGAGCTCGGATTCTCGCCGGAGCTCTTCGCCGTCGACGCCGAGAAGAGGCTCGCGGACCAAGTCGCTCGCGCGTCGCGGGATCTTCTCGAGGCGAAACGCTCGGGAGAGGTCCAGCGGGCGCTGGGCATCCTGAGAGGGATTGTGCCATACGTGAATAAATTCTTCGAGGATGTTCTCGTGAATTGTGAAGATGAAAAAATGCGAAATAATAGAATAGCCGTTCTGGCAAGCAGTTACAGGGCCTTCAGGCTGTTCTGCGATTTCTCCGAGATCGCGGGGGAATGACGGGACCGGCCGTGCCCCGGCGGCTGTAAGTATTGAAATCTTCTGAAGCTCCAGCCCAAATTACCGCTTGACATTTTTTCAAATTCTGTGATACAATCCAAAATGTCTCGAAAGCAGAGTGGAGGATTGTCCGAAAGGACGGGCCTCCTTTATCGAGCGGGGTTACAACCCCCACCGCCGTTGGAGAGCCAGGCTTACTCGACAAATTAGGTTTAGGAGCTCTGACGGAAGAAGCCCTGCTTAGTCGAATCGATGGAAGGGAGGTGATGGAAGGAAATGAGATTCGATATAAAGGGGGTTTGGCACTTTGCTCTTCGAGATTCAAATTCGTTGTGCGTCGATTAAAGCTGTTTTCTTAACGATGGGGGGAAAACAAGAATGAAAAAGGCACTAGTACTCATACTAGGCGTCTGCTTCGTCGCCCTGCTCATCGGCTCAGTTTCGGCTCGCGAGACGGTAGTGAACCCCGGTTTGCGCGTCATGAAGGCAGCGGACAATAACGCTGGCGACACGACCACCGATCCGGGTCTGCGCGGCCTGTATGAAACGGCCGCCGTGGATACGTACTGCCTCGTGTGGTACACGTTTGAGCAGATGAACTGGCAGGGTTGGACCCGCGTGGACAACACGGCCCAGGCGGGAACCTTCTGGCATGTTGACGACTTCGCCGGCCTCGGCGGCGGCAGCTTCGGCCGTCTCCATGCGATCCAGGGCACGAAGTCGATGTGGTGCGGCGCTCGTCCGAACCTGGGCGATCCGTACCTTTGCTCGTGGCTGCGGGCCCCCGGCTACGGGAACTCGTGGAGCCAGAACCTCGGCACCGACCCGTTCTCGTTTGTCGGCACGATCAGGCTGAAATTCCATTGCAAGTACGATTCCGAGCCTGATTATGACTTTACGCATGTTCAGTATGACGCCGGCAGCAACAACTGGCAGGCCATTGCCGATTACACCGCTCATGGTGATACGGTTGGGGATTACGTCCTGAACCTGACCCAGGCGAGGACGAAGATCCGCTTCCACTTCACCTCTGACGGTGCGTGGAGCGATCAGGACGGTCTGTGGAACACGGACGGCGGCAGCATTGTCGACAGCATCAGCCTTCGCGACAATGGTGCTCTCAACAACCTCGAGACCTTCGAGGGCGCGACCGTCGGCGTGACCAGCTACGGTATCTGGAAAGGCACGCCCGAACCGGCGTACGGCCAGTTCGCGGGTCTCAAGAACAACCTGACGGACAAGGACCCGTGCGGCGACAACTTCGCCACGCAGGTCGTCTTCTTCATCGGTTCGCCGAACCCGAGCTCGGCCTATCCGGGCCTCTACGACACTCCGTTCTGCACGGGTGCCGGTGGCATCACCGCTCCGTGCCAGAGCGAAATGATCGTATCGCCGATGATCGACATGACGAAGTACTCGACCGCCTGCAACAACACGCAGAGCGGCACGATTACTCCGGGCGATCTCCCGCTCCTCGGCGGCGCCATCATCCGGTTCACGGTGTATCGGGACATTCCGCTCTCGAACCTCGTGTTCTATGTGTGGCACGTCAGGCAGTGGGCCGGCGGCACGTGGTCCGGCAGCACGTATGTGGGCGGCTGCCCGGGACAGTGGCTGGACAGGAACTTCGTGTACTACGGTCCCGACAAGGACTACATCTACACGGGTGAGGACATCAGCGACCTCATCGGCGGCGCCAACCCGGTCCAGATGGCCGTGGGCTGCGAAGACATGTGCGCGGTGTGGTACCTCGTGAACGGCAACTGCGCGGCACACACGCCGTCGCCGTGGATCGACAACGTTCGCCTGTACCGGTACAAGACCGCCGGTCCGCAGTGGACGTACCGCGAACTGGATCTGTTCCAGGACAACTTCCCGATGATGGAGTACGACCTCGAGAGCTACGTAGAGGCGGATGCCTCGAACGACATCAACACGAACGACAACCCGGTCATTCGCCCGGGTGACTCGATCGTGGTGGGTTGCTCGTCGCTTCTCGGCGGCGGCATCGCTGCCGATCCGACCCACGGCGGCCCCGCGGTGTACATCCACGTGAAGGCCTCGTACATCGGTCCTCCGCTACCGGCTCCGCAGAAGCCGGCCCTCTTCGGGCCGTCGCTCTGTGGCAGCACCATTCACGGCACTCCGCCGGTCACCGTCAACTACCAGTACATCAGCGATGACGGTACGTGGACGATCATCCAGTGCGACTCTGCGCGCACGGGCTCCGGCGTCGTGAATGACAAGTACTGCGTCGATCTGAATGACCAGCTCTTCACGAGAGGCTATCAGATCAGCTACTACTTCACCGCGAAGGACGTTGCGGGTGTCGAGACTGCGCTTCCGGATTGGGCGCGCTCGAGCACTCCGTACTTCGAGTTCACGTGTCTCCCGACGAAGAACAGCGATGTTCTCTTCGTCAACGACACGGATGACCGCGGCGGCGGATGGAGAGGCGGCGCGGAGAGCTACTGGGTCCCGACGTTCAACGCCGTGCTTGCTCCTCCGAACAACAACGTGGACATCTACCACGTGAACGGCCCGACCTCGCTCGTCTCCGACGGGCCGGGAAGCCGTGCGAAGAACTTCCAGTTGACGACCCAGTACAACAAGATCGTGTGGGACAGCGGCGACCTCAACACCGGCACGATCACCGAGGGTACGACGAAGAGCGACAAATCGAACGACGCTCAGATGCTCATCGACTGGATGGACCTCAGCCAGCACGTTTGCGGTCTGTGGATCTGCGGCGACGGGATCGCCTATGATCTGAACAAGGACGCAACGACGCCCGCGCTCACCCTGATGAGCACGAAGTGCGGCGTCACGCTTGTCAATGACAGCTACTTCGAGCTGACCGGTGGCCGCACCGGCGGCGGCGTCATCACGCCGCTCGTCAAGGGCGATCCGGACTCCGGAGTCCTCACCCCTGGCGGCATACCCGATCAGTTCTACGCGTTCGGTGGCTGTTTCATCATCAACCTGTTCGACGTCCTCGACAAGACGGCGGGCGGCAAGTACGCCCTCGACTACCCGGACTATGGTGGCAATCACTACTATGCGGGTATCTCG
>JBEKAW010000150.1:0-6661 GCA_050015715.1 Candidatus Krumholzibacteriaceae bacterium | reverse complement strand
TTATGTAACGTTTGATGTCGTAATAGTCCGAATAGTAGACCACCCCTTGGGCCTCCGAGACGCACTTCGAGATCCCGAGTCCCGAGTGGAACACACTGGGGCTTCCGTAGCTCCCGGACGGCAGGATGTACATGCTGTTCGCGTTCACGTCGTTGCTCTCGCCGACAACGACGATGTCCGAATCAGACTCCAGGTACATATCGTTGGACGCGATCTGGAGATCCGTCACCTGGCTCTCCACGTGCGTCACCGGATCGACCATGCTCACCTTCCCGAAATTGCCAGGAATCGCGCCGTGCCACGATGTGAGGTACATCGTCCCATCCTCCATTACGACGACGGCGTCGGAGTTCTCGGGATTATTGATAATGACGGTCGTCGAGACGGCCGCTTGATCGTAGACGCTCAGGGCCACTTTGCCGCCGTAAGGTGTGTAGCGGCCGTTCACCTCGGTGAAATACACCTTGTCCCCGACGATCCACAGGCCCTTCGGATACTCCAGGCCGCCGAGCAGCGTCTTGAGCTTCAGATTTCCGGGGCTCGTCGTGCTGTTACTGCAGCCGAATGCCCCAAGGACCGCGATCAGCAGGACTATCGTAATAAGCCTGGTCATTCCTGTGCCCTCCTCCGGAACAATCGAGAACCTTCGATAGCAACGAGACAATTATCGCCAAATTCCCCGAGCCAATCAAGTTGAATAAAGCGAGACCCTGTGGTACCCTTGGCGCCTCATGGAGGCAGAACGAGTCTGCGGAAACACGGCGCTTCTTGAGGAACGGGAGAAGTGAAGGGTGGATATGACGACCAACAGAAGATTTACGGCGCTCGCGACGTTCGCGATCGTTAGTTTTGCGTTTCTGGCCGGACTCCCGGGCGGCGCTGCCGCGCAGGGGTCTCCGGCGACGCCGGCGGGAACGCCGTACTGGCAGCAGCGGGCGGATTACACGATCAAGGTGACGCTCGATCCGAAGGACCATGCGTGCTCCGGCACGGAGACGATTCTCTACACGAACAACTCGTCCGACACGCTCGACATCTTCCATATGCATCTCTACCAGAACGCCTTCCGCGACAAGACGTCCCCCCTCATCCGCGACTTCATGCAGGGAACGGTCTACTTCTTCGTGGGGCTGCCGAAATCGATGCGGGGCTGGATCGACGTGACGAAGCTCGCGGTCGACGGCGCGCCGGTGCAGTTCAAGGTCGACGGCACCATTCTCTCGGCGAGCTTTCCGAAGCCCGTGCTCCCCGGCGCGAGCGCGACCTTCGAGCTCGCCTTCAAGGAAAAGATAACGCCCCGCTACGGCCGCGCCGGATACGCGGGCGAGCAGTACGATATGGCGCAGTGGTACCCGAAGATGGTCGTGTACGACAAGGACGGCTGGCACCCCGACCAGTACCGGATGGGTGAGTTCTACGGTGAGTTCGGGACCTTCGACGTGCACATCACGCTCCCCGAGAGGTACGTCGTCGCGGCGACGGGCGTGCCGGTCTCGGGCGATCCCGGCTGGAAGAAGAATCCGCTGCGGCGCGCGGGCGGCGGCCATCCCGGCGGGGGCCATCCGGGCGGCGCGACGGGCGGCGAGCCGGCGACGTCCGGCGCCGATAAGACCGTCGAGTTCCGCGCCGAGAACGTCCACGACTTCGCGTGGTGCGCCTCCCCGACCTTCGTCGTCCAGGACACGGTGTACAACAACTACCACATCCTGAGCGTCTTCAACTTCTGGAACCGTTCGTGGGCCGACTCGGTGCTCGCGCGCGAGATACGGACCATGCAGTGGCTCGAGAAGATCGCGGGCCCCTACCCGTATCCGCAGGTCATGGCCGTCGATTGCATGACGCACGGCGGCATGGAATACCCGATGCTCGTCATGAACGGCTCGGCCGACGAGGGGCTCCTGGTCCACGAGCTCTCGCATCAGTACTTCTACGGGCTCCTCGGGAACAACGAGCGCGCGGAGGCGTGGCTCGACGAGGGCTTCGCGCAGTACGACGTCTTCTGGAACGCGACCGAGCGGTACGGCATTTACGGGAAGAACGACACGCGCGCGTTCCCGTTCTCGCTGTTCCGCCAGCGGCACATGTGGGACGCGATAGCCGAGCCCGTCATCGATCTCCACCGCGACGGCTACGCCGAGCGCATCGCGACGCCGGTGCAGGAGTTCAAGAACGGCTACAGCATGATGCCGTACGTCGGGGCGCCGCTCTTCCTGCGCGCGCTCCGCTACATCGTCGGCGACGAGGCCTTCGAGAAGATCATCCACACGTACGTCGACCGCTGGAAATTCAAGCACGTCGACGAGGACGCGTTCCGCTCCGTATGCGAGGAGGTCTCGGGGAAGAACCTCCACGACTTCTTCAAGGAGTGGCTCCACACGACGAAGGACTGCGACTACAAGCTCGCGCGCTTCGCGGTGAAGCAGGCGAAGGACGGCTACGCGGCCGACGTCAGGATCGAGCGCAAGGGTGAGCTCATCATGCCGCTCACGCTTGCGTTTCGTCTCACGAACGGGAACACGGCCACCGGGCAGGTCGACGGCACGCCGCGCACGATCGATACGACCTTTACGTTCGAGGCGCGGCCGGTCTCCGCGGCGATCGATCCCGATAACGAGATCGTCGACATCTATCAGCTCGACAATTTCCTGCCGCGGCGGCGCAGCTTCGCGCTCGACGTGCCGTTCAACGGGTACTACCCGGTCGATTCCTACCAGTACCGGATTCTCCCGATCGGCTTCTACAACGACGTCGACGGGGGTCTCGTGGGGCTCCGGCTGCGGGGGAGCTACGACGACTACTTCCGGAAATTCACGCTGCAGGGGCTCTATGGATTCGAGAGCCAGAAGCCGGACCTCTACGGCTCTTACGACGGCCCGCTCGATTACTTCGGCAAGGACGCGACGATTTCCGCCAACGGTTTCTATCGCGAGGGCAGGCAGGGCGCATTCGTCGAGATAGACAAGATCCGAAGAGGCTCCCTCTTCGATCCGCTGGCGACGCACCTCTCTTTTCGCGCGGGATACCACGAGCTCACGGACACCGCCTACGTTCGCCCGTTCACGTACAACAAGGCAGCGAATTCCTGGGGCGGCCTGGGCTTCGAGATCAGCCCCAAAACCGACCTCTTCGCCACGGATCTCTCGCTCTCGTACGACCGCTCGCTCTGGTGGAGCAAGCTCCACTACGAGAACTTCATGATGAATCTGCGCCTCTGGCCGGCGAGCCGGTTCGATTTCCCGCTGAAGCCGGCTTTCAGGGTCTTTTACGGGCACGCCGGCATAGACCCGCCGCTCCAGGACCGCTTCACGCTGGCGGGGGAGAACGCGCTCGCGAAGGAGCGCTACTTCTGGCTGCGGAGCGTCGGCGCTTTCCCGAAGGACCAGTACAACAACTTCCACGTCGCCGGAGACGCGAATCTCCGCGGCTACTACGACGGCACCTTCGCGTTCAGGCAGATTCTCTCGTCGAACGTGGAGCTCCAGCTCCCGTTCCCGCTCCCCGTCAGCCGCTCCGTCGCCCGGATGCTCGACCAGCGTCTCTATCTCTTCTATGACGCGGGCAAAGTGTTCGACCAGCGCCCGCTCGAAGGGCTCCCGCCGAGCGTTCGCGGCGCCTTCGATGATAATACGTTCGACGGACTGCTGACCGACTTCGGGGTGAGCGTGAGCCTCTGGAAGATCACCGCCGAGTTCCCGCTCTACCTGAGCAAGCCGGCCCTCGTGGGGGACAAGGACAGGTGGGACTTCCGGTGGACGATCGGATTCAACCGGCTGTTCTAACGCGGGTCCTGCCCACGCAGGCCCCCCGCGCGGGTCCTGTCGGCGATTGCACCCCGCACGTGCTCGCTCGCAAAGCTCGCTGCGCTGCGTGCGGGGGCCCCATCGCCGCCACCCGCGCATCCCAGCCTTGTGCACACTGGGACTCATACGCAAAGAATTCAAACCCTCGCCCAGATCCCTTTTAGGGCGAAGACTCTCGATACTGGCGCTGCCCCAATCTACAAACGAATCGCGTCGAAGGCATTTCAACTTCAACAACTAGGTCTAATCAACTCATTCATTGCCAGAAGGCTCGGGGTCACCGACAAGACAATGGCGAGAGCTGTTGCATAGACCACTGTTGAATCGTGTTAATGTCATCTATTCTCCGGTCTCCGATGTCTCATCCAGTAGGAATTTGGCCCGCCAAATGCTCAGCATCCTCTTTGAGTAGTGATTCTTGAGCGGTAGTTTGGTTCGAAGCCCAGCTGCTGAAATAAGTCCTTCCAGAGATTCCAGGCGATCCCCCCATCCCAGTCTTACCGCGACTCGAACAGCAGCTTGGTCTGCGCAAACTGCCCGCCAATCGTCGCCCCTGGAGTAGGCATGTGCCCATAAGTCACGTTCACCATAGTCCAGGATGGCAGCTTCAGTGCATGCCGTTACAAGGATAGCACGATCTGCATCACTAACGGCTATGATCTGGATACCAGAACTCAGGTGATCTTCTTCAACTACAACATATCCGGGCGTTCGGGCGATACCCGATCGTGCTTCTTCACGACACTTCTCAACGGTAGCAAGCTTGTAATGACCACGAAGTCCGTTCCAACATTCGGTGCGCACAGCTTCGATGATAATATTTGTATCCAGGAGTATAAGTCGATTGCTTCCCGCCATCCCCTCACCACCGCTATATATCGAATGGTGCTTCGAGGGAATACTCGCGAAAAAGATCAGCGAGATCATCGATGGACAGGTCGACCAGTGCCGCAGCTCGGCGAACCGAAATCCTGCCTTCCTCGAGCCCTTGGTTCAATGTCCTCATAAAATCCAAACTGAATCTCCGCGGTTTGTTCTCATCTGTTTCATGTATAGCGCTCCAGTGGTCAGATTCGATAACGGTGTCCTTGTCTATCATCTCCAGCTGAACAAGTCGCCATAGGAGCGCGAGAGTGGTTACATGAAGTCTGTTTGCAGATTCGATCACCCACGAACGCCATTCTGTCTCATTATCATGCGGGGCTTTCTCCCACCACGATCGGATAGTGCCCTCAGGCATGAGCAGCGCGCTAGCAAAACAGTTAGCAAGTTGTTCGCTTCGCTTCGTCTTGTTCGATTCACCTCTGAATTCGGAATGGTCTGGCTTGAGTGTATCCCAAGTGAGCAAATGAAACAGTTCATGTGCAAGGTCGAAACTCCGTCTTCCCGCCGGTTCGTTACGGTTAACGAGAATGGCACTGAGCTCGGGAAGCCTGAACGCCGCTCCCGATATACCTTCTGGCGGATCAATGTACAGAACAAGTGCTCGAAGTCTCTTGCTGACGGCTTCTTCAAGCTTGATGGCCGGTACGTTGCCAAGCTCCCATTCATCCCCCAACCATTCAGCCGCTCTGTGCGCGTCCTCGTATGCACTTTTGGTGGTTAAACTGAGCCTTAGCGGATAGGTCCTAAGATCTTCTTGTGTGGCAAGATTACGATAGAGAGCCAGACAACGACCGGCCCACAGTTCGAACTCATCGATCTTCTCCACACTCTCGGCGCTAGTTCTCCATGAAAAACTACCTTCACCATCGATACGAAACGGGTCGGTGAAATACTCCACTTCGCGGTTGAGTGTCTGCATTACGAGAAGTAATTCGTCAGCGGATACTCTCCTTTTTCCTGATTCGATTGCTGCGAGTGTTTGCCGGTCATTAAATCCCAAACGGGTGGACAACTGTTCCTGGGTTAGGCCGGCTTGCTCTCGGGCAACTTTGAGACGTTTGCCGATCAGGCCTCGCATTTGCTACCTCCATTCTTTACAAGTATAATCTAACATGTGATAATATGCAAGATTTTATTGCAAGTATTAAAATGCAATATTCATTCCTCATTCCTAGGTTGGGGGCCTTCGAATGTGGTATCCGGGTTTCAGATAGGCATGTACCGAGGGTTAACTCTTTAGAAATAATTGAGTTGGAGGATATGAGGCTATAATTGATTGCAGAAGAGTAAATTAAATGGTGGACCCCATCAGCGTCACTCGCGCTATTTCACCGCATGCGCGATGGCCGGGTCGAGGTCCTTGAACTTCGCGAGCCACGCCATGCGCTCCGCGCGCAGCGCCTCGAGCAGCGCCGCGAGCTCCGCGGGCGCGTAGTAGCGCGCGAGGTCGTAGCGGCCGAGGTCGAGCCCCGGTATCGCGACCGGCACCTCGTATCCCCAGTACTTGTCTCTCCTCCACTCGACGCGCGAGCGCGCAATCTCGCGGATGATCGCGGCTGAATCCTGGATGCGGATCTTCTGACCGGAGAGCACGGCGACCTCGACGAGGCTCGCTTCCGCCGCGTCATACGTTCCGGCATCGAGCCCCTCGAGAACCGCCTTGAGGTCGCTCTTCGCCCGGACGCGCTTGCCGCCGGCCGCGACCTCGTAGAGCACCGAGGCGATCTTGAACGCCGCCTTCTCGCCGCTCGCGAGCGCGATTTCCGTCATCGTCCCTGTGTCCGGGTGTTTTCCTCCACCGAGGTAGCCGCGGAGCTTCGCAGCGGCCGCCGGCGATCCGAGCGGCTCCGTGCTCCGATCGACGCTCCGCCCCCCGAATCCCCCCGTGTTGAGGAGGAAGCACTGGACCTTCGGGTTCTTCCTGATGATCCGGTAGAAGATGTTCCCTTCCTCACCCTCGGAGCCCACGATGAACG
>JBEKAW010000149.1:0-6688 GCA_050015715.1 Candidatus Krumholzibacteriaceae bacterium | reverse complement strand
TCCATATCGAGCCGCTCGGCGCGACGGTCGAAGATGCGATGGCCTCCCCTCCGCCAAGCGCGCAGGCGCATCAGCCGCCGCCCCAGCCCTCGCAGAGCGAGGCCCCGAGGGCCCAGGACGACTGGAGACAGTACGAGGTTCGCAAGCAGCCGACCGACTGGAAGAACTACGAGATTCCGGGTCAGCAGCCCATGCAGCCTCCTTCCTCGCGCCGCATGGAGGAAATGGACGTCGAGAACGCTCTGTCGAGTTTGAAAGAAGTCGCCGGCGCGGCCGAGGGCATGGCCCCCCGCCGCGACATGGGTCAGCCCCCGGCACAGGCCGCGCAGCCCCAGGCGCCGACGGCGCAGCATGCGCCCGCGGCCCAGCCCGTGAACGCGGAGGCGAATCCCGATGCGACGTGGTCCATGGAAGATCTCAGAAGGAACCTGACAAACCTCTCGAAGGATGAAAAAAATCAAGGATAGCGGCGAAGGGCGGATCCGGTTCCGCGTCAGGGTTCAACCTGCAGCCCCTCGAAACGAGCTCCTCGGCTGGAATACGGCCGGGGAGCTTTGTGTTAAGGTGGCGGCCCCGCCGCACGAGGGGGAGGCGAACAAGGAGCTCGTGAGATTTCTCGCGAAGCGGTTCTCGGTTCCGAAGCGCGAGATCGTGGTCGAATCCGGCGAGAAATCGAGAAGCAAGATGGTCTCCGCGCCCGCCGCGCTCGCGGCGGAGCTTCGGGCGCTCCCCGAGACGCAGCCTGAATGATCCCGCCCCGGGCTTGATTCACGTGGGGATAGTCTACTGATTAGCGCCCGAGTGCGCGAGCGCCGCGGCGCGCGCCTTCGCGTCGGTGAGCTCGGGGAGACCGGGATCGGCGTCCTTCCAGTACTCGAGGACCTTCGTGTAGTGCGCGAGCGCCTCCGCCGTCGAACCGCGCTTCTCGAGGAGCTTCGCGAGCCGGTACTCGTAGCGGGGGTTCAAGAGCCGCCGGTCCTTGCTCGCTGGGTCGAACGTGAGGAGTCTCTTGTACTCGGTAATCGCTCGATCGAGATCGCCTTTCGCCGCATATGCCCTCGCGAGGACATCCTGTGTCCCAGGCGCATTCACATAGAAGAGTTCCGGGCTGACGGAGGGCACGTGCAGCTTGAAATCGCTCGTCATGCATCGGATAGCGTCGTTCGATCGTCCCTCCGCGAGGAAAAGCTCCGCGTTGAGAAGGGCAAGCCAGTTGGCCGCGCACAGGCCGCTGGCCGGAGAATCAGCGCGCACGGCGGGAAGGACCGCTTCGAGTCTCTTCGCCGCTTCACGTGCCGACTGCAGGTCGCCGGCCGCCACATCGAGAAGTCCCAAGTAAAAATCCCGGTAGGGGGTCGCATGCGAAGCCGACTGGAAGTCGACTCCGGGGACGAAGTAACGCGCCTGAAAGAGCTCGCGCGCTTCGTCTAGCCGTCCGCTTTCAAAGAGCACAGACCCCTCGACTTGCCTTGCGACCACCATCATGTCGCTATTGCTCGTCGAATCGGCTATCGCGAACGCCCGTCGAGCGTCCTGCCGGGCCTGCCTGAATTCTCCGAGATACTCATAGAGAGCCGCTCTCCAGCAATAGTCGACGACGAGCTGTCCGGATAGCGTCTCCAGTCGCATCTCCCGTTCGATCCATGAGAGCGCCTCGCGGTAGTCCCCGCGCAGGCCAGACAGATAGGCGAGCATCATGGCCGTGCTCATCATCGGCTTTAGCGCGAACGCCTTTTCGTACATCCGGGCGGCTTCGTCGAGGTTCCCCATCCCGAAGTACGCTTCCCCCATCGAATCGTACGGATTCGCGTCGGTGGGGCAGAGAGCGCTGTATCGCTTGAAAACCTCGAGCGCCTTCTCATAGTTCGCCATGAAAAGGTGGGCATACGCGAGGTCATTGAGGGCCTCTCCGAACGTCGGATCGAGCTCGATGGCGTGTTCGTCGCACTCGATGGCCTCGCGGCTCATGCCACTCGTGCGGTAGAGCGTGCCGAGGAACGTCCACGCGTACTTCTCGCGCGGATATTTCTCGAGGAGATCCCGGTATATCCGTATGCCTTCCTCGCGATTGTTCCGGACCGATACTGCGTATTCGGCGTTGATATAGAGACGCTCGCGCTCCGTCGCCTTTGCGGCGTGATGCAGCGCCTTCGTATAGGCTCTCGTGGCCTCGGCGACGTTGAAGGCCGCGGCATGAGCCTTTCCGAGGAAGAGGTAGCCCGCGGCGAACGTCGAATCGATCTCGATGGCCTTTGTGAAGTTCTGGACCGCCTCTTCATAGTAGAGCCGCTCGAGCGCGTCCCTTCCCTTGAGGAAATACGTGTAGGCTTCGACCGATGACGTGGTCACGTCGATGACGGGGCGCTGTGTCTCTTCGATCTTCCGCTCCGAGAGGCCGACGCCGCGGGAGATCTGCCGGCTGAGTTTGTCCACTTGCTCCGGAATGCTTTCGAGCCCCCGGCCGTCGGCCTTCGCGACGGCAAGGCTCCCCTTTGAGGCGACGTCGAGCACCTTGATGTCGGTGACGAACCTGTCTCCAAGCTTGGTGAATGATCCGATAACGAGCGCATCGATCTTCTCGCGCCGGCAGAGCTCGAAGCCGAGATCGGCGTCGATATCCTCGAGGCCCTGCTTTCCCGCCTGCTTGACGAGGTCGCGCAGCCGCTCCCAGGTGACGACCTGTATGTACTTCGACTGCTCGAGACTCGTGATGAGGAGGTTCGGAATCACCTTCTTGAGGTTGTCGTACTGCGGGTCTCCCGTCTGGTTCTCGAACGTGATGACGGCGACGGGGTGGCGCTCCGTGGCGATTGCGCCGCCGAAGAGCACGGGCCTGAGCAGAACGAACGCGACGACCGCGGCGGCTGCGACGCAAACGGGAATCAGTATCTTCGCGAGGCGCTTCTTCGAGGGCTTTGCGCCGGGTGCGGACGCCGCGATCGGCATCGCGCCCATTGTTCCGGCCCTCGATGCCATCCCGGTTTCGAGGCTCTTCTTCAATGCCCGCAGATCGGCGATGAGCTCGTCGGCGTGCTGGTACCGCTCGCCCGGATCCTTCGCGAGCGCCTTTCCGACGATGCGTTCGAGCTCCATGGGGACCCCGGCACGCACCGCGGTCAGCGGCTCGGGCGCCTCGTTCAGGATCGAGTAGATGACGGCTTGTTCGTAATCTCCCTTGAACGGCAGCCGGCCGGCAATCATTTCATAGATGACAGCTCCGAGGGACCAGATGTCACTGCGGTGGTCCGCCTCCGTTCCTCTTGCCTGCTCGGGGGACATGTAGGCCGTCGTCCCGAGCGTCGTTCCGGCCTTTGTGAGCTTGCTTCGCCCCGACATCTTCGCGAGCCCGAAATCCATGATCTTCACGAGGCCGCTCGCCTCGATCATGATGTTCGCGGGTTTGATGTCGCGGTGGACGACGCTCTTGCGGTGCGCCGCATCGAGTCCCTGCGCGACCTGGATAGCGATGTCGAGCGCCTCGTCGATCTTGAGGGGCCCCCGGGCGACGCGCGCTTCGAGGCTCTCCCCATCGACGTACTCCATCGCGAGGAAGAGCCGCCCGTCGGCCTCATCAATCTCGTGAATGGTGCAGATGTTGGGATGGCTCAGCCCCGCCGCCGCCTGAGCCTCATGAATGAATCGCGCTCGCTCCTCGGCGCTCTCGATCCCCTGAGGCATGATGAACTTGAGCGCGACCGTGCGTCCGAGCTTCGTGTCCTCGGCCCGGTACACGACGCCCATGCCGCCGGCGCCGAGCTCGCCGATGAGCCGGTAATGGGATATGAATTTGTCCTTCATGAGGCCCCGATTCTAGCAGGAGGCGAAAAATCTGTCTATTCTCTTTGCTATTGCCTGGCAGCGCGGCAATCGGCTACCCTCGCGCTTGACGTACATTCTGAACGAAAAGGGAAAGGGGTCTCTCG
Source organism: Candidatus Krumholzibacteriaceae bacterium (assembly GCA_050015715.1). Classification (GTDB taxonomy): domain Bacteria; phylum Krumholzibacteriota; class Krumholzibacteriia; order Krumholzibacteriales; family Krumholzibacteriaceae; genus SSS58A. The sequence continues at coordinate 2,765 of JBEKAW010000149.1, read as the reverse complement.
TGGCCGGTCTATTTAGTCGAATCAAGGAAAGCGCCGCCTACATTAGAGGCATTGCCGATACAAGGCCGTCTTTCGGGATAATCCTCGGAAGCGGCCTCGGGGGCCTCGCCAAGAAGATCAAGGTCAAGGCGACCATTCCGTACGAGGATATCCCCAATTTTCCCGTCTCGACCGTGAAGGGGCTCCACGCGGGAAATCTCATTCTCGGCGAGCTCTGCGGCAAACGGGTCGTCGCGATGGAGGGTCGCGTCCACTACTACGAAGGCTACACTCTCGAGCAGGTCACCTTTCCCATTCGCGTGATGAAGGCGCTCGGCGCGCGATCCCTCATCCTCACGTCGGCCGTCGGCGGGATGCACCCGGAGCTCGAGCCCGGCGATATCGTCATCGTGACCGATCATATCAATCTTATGGGGGACAATCCGCTCATCGGCCCGAACGACGAGCGCCTCGGGCCCCGTTTCCCCGACATGAGCGAGCCTTACAACCGCGCCTACATCGCGCTTCTCGAGCGAGCTGCGCTCGACGTAAAGATAACGACGAGACGCGGCGTTCTCGCCGCCCTCGCCGGCCCCTGCCTCGAAACCGCCGCGGAATATAGATTCCTCCGCCGCATCGGCGCCGACATAGTCGGCATGTCGATGGTGCCCGAGACGATCGTCGCCGTGCACGGAGCGATGAAGGTGCTCGGGATATCGGTCGTCACCGACAAGGCGACACCCGACTGTCTCGAGCCCGTGAACATCGCCCAGATTCTCGCGAACGCGAAGAAGGGCGAGGCCAAGCTCGAGAAGCTCGTGTGCGAGTTCCTGCGCAGGGTTTGAAAGCGCGACTCGTCCAAAAGAGAAGGGCGCAGGGGATATTCTCCCCCGCGCCCTTGCACTATTCTCCAGCCGCTTTACCGGCCGCTATGAGAACCTGCTGCGGACCTAGTTCTGTCCGTAGCCGCCCGAGCCTCTCGGCTTGTCCTCGCGAGGCGTCGCCTCGCTGATCTTGAGGGTCCGACCCTCGACGTTCTTGCCGTTGAGCTCGGCGATCGCCTTGTCGGCCTCGGGAACATTGTCCATCTCGACGAAACCGAAGCCCCTCGAGCGGTCCGTGTACTTGTCCTTTATGACGCGGGCGGAGCTGACGGTGCCGAACGGCGCGAAAATCTGGTTCAACTGCTCGTCGTTCGTATCGAATGAGAGGTTTCCTACGTATATCTTCTTTGACATTTTCTTCTGATCCTTTCACTAACTGAAAAAGAGTATCAACAATTGATCCGCTGTCCTGCAACTTATCAAATCAAATACGGTCCACCTCTCCTTCGTGCGCCTATCCCTTGGTTAATTCCAAACTGCCCCAAACAAAGGCTCGTTTGGAAAACATACCCACAAGATCTCTTGCGATTCGAACTTGTCCCTGGATTAATAAGGTAGGATTGTACCGTATTGATGGGGCCCTGGCATCGAGACGATCTTGAATTCTAACCTGCTAGCTTCCTTCGAACACTCCTTGGATAACTGGATCACGCGGACAGTATACCCCTATCCCTTGCATAAAGCGAGCACAATCTTCTATTTTTCAATAATTTATTGCGGTGGTCCCCTGGAGGGCCTTGACACGGGGCGCGTTTTTCTGTATTAGGTAGAGTCCAGCTTGGCAGGCGATTAACCCCGGGCGTACCAGTAACGTGGCGCGGGGTTATCGTGTTATATGCCCGCCTCGGGGCCCTTGCGGCTTGGACCGGTTGACCTCACTAGCCCCCGCAACTTCCGCCCGCCCGCCTCCCCACAGCAGCCAAACTTACTCATCCCTGGGGAATCGTGTCCATTCCTAGACCGGAATCGCCGAGAATTAGTTGTTGACAACGAGCCGCTGCTTGGTCTAAGATCTGCTGGGGTTCGGAGTACTTTCCTGGCCAATCTAAAGATTATGCGCGTTACAAGGGTGGATCGTAAGGCATGCAGACCTGGCTTGTTTGTCGCGGGTATCTGCTTGCTGGTGATGGCGGTCGGCGCTAACGCCGATGTCATATCCGGGCAAGGGGTCATGGCACCTTGTTGGGGATGGGATTTTAGCGAACAGGTAAGCCTTTGCTACTTGGAAAATCCTGACATCATTTTGGGGTTCATCGTCGACCCGCCCCTTGGTTTGGTGATCGGTGTTACGGGCTGGGCGAGCATTGTGATGCTACCAGACAGTAATTTCGAGGATCTGAGATACGCGCCTGAGGATTCGACCGCGTACGGTTACGACCTCCCGGCTCTTGTGAATACGACTTATGTGGCGAGAACCAGAGAAGGGCATTTCGCGAAATTTAGACTTCTACAACTGCCGTACCTTGTGCCGATAATTGAGTATGTGTACCAGCCCGATGGAAGCCGCAGGTTCTTTAACGAGATCGGTGTTGAGAAGTCCACTTGGAGCGCAGTCAAGGCTTTGTTCCGATAGAGAACATAAGCGGGGATGCAGTTCAAAAAAGATCTTGGCGTTGGGACTCGAGAAGCGGCCCATGCTTCAGAAGGGGGAAGCTCATGGCGAAGCATCTAATCTTTCTCCTATGCCTTGTCTGCATGACGGTGCCAAGATCGGCATTGTCGTACGAGGTAGACTACCCTGATCCGCCGACAGATTCACTGATCACCCTAGAGGACCTGGGGAGTACCGTGCACCTCTATGGACCACCTAATAGCGGGGAATTTGACATCGCCGCTTCTTACCCGTGGTTTGCAAACGTTTTCAACTTGTACGTATCGGACCTAATACCTCAACAGTGGGAC
>JBEKAW010000148.1:0-6692 GCA_050015715.1 Candidatus Krumholzibacteriaceae bacterium | reverse complement strand
CGGACGCCGGGGACGTCTCGATCAAGGCGACGCGGGGGGAGGGGCTCGGACCCGTCGGCGAAAAGCGCGCGATCGCGGCCGAGGCGGTCGTGCTCCTTGAAAAGACCACATGACGCCCCCGCCGCGCGGCGGGGAGGAGTGTTTTTCACCGTGAAACAGGTCCGCGTTCGATTCGCGCCGAGCCCGACGGGTCACCTCCACATGGGCGGCGCCCGGACGGCCCTCTTCAACTGGCTCTTCGCGCGCCACGAGGGGGGGGCCTTCGTTCTGCGCGTCGAGGACACCGACGTCGAGCGCTCCGAGCGGGCGCTCGAGGGTGTGCTCCTCGAGGATCTCGCGTGGCTCGGCCTCACGTGGGACGAGGGGCCCGGGCGCGACGGCGAATTCGGTCCGTACCGGCAGTCCGAGCGCATCGCCCTCTACCGCGAGCGGGCCTCGCGGCTCGTCGCGGAGGGAAAGGCGTACCCGTGCTTCTGCACGGACGAGGAGCTCGAGCGAAAGAAAGAGGCGCGTCTCAAGGCCGGCCTCGCGCCCCGCTATGACGGAACGTGCCGCTCTCTCGGCGACGCCGAGCGCGCGCGGAGGCGTTCGGAAGGCCGCCCCGAGAGCGTCCGCTTTATCGTCCCTGCGAGCGACGAGCGCACCCTCGACGACCTCGTTCGGGGGAAGGTCGTCTTCCCCCCGGGGATGGTGGGCGATTTCGTCGTCATGCGCTCGAACGGGCTTCCCACCTACAACTTCGCCGCGACGATCGACGATTCGCTGATGGCGATCACGCACGTGATCCGGGGAGAGGAGCATCTCTCGAACACGGTGCGGCAGATCATGATCTACGAGGCGCTCGGCCTCGACATGCCCCGGTTCGCCCATATCCCGCTCATTCTCGGAGCAGACCGCTCGAAGCTGAGCAAGCGGCACGGCGCCCCGAACATCTGCGATTTTCGCGAGCGGGGCTACCCCGCCGAGGCGATCGTCAACTACCTCGCCTTTCTCGGCTGGTCCCCGCCCGGCGGAGGGGAGATATTCAAGGTCGAGGAGCTGGTGCGGCACTTCACGCTCGAGCGCGTGTCGCCGTCCCCGGGAATCTTCGACGAGGTGAAGCTCAACTGGGTGTCGGCGCAGCACGTGCGCTCGGGCGCCGCGGCGCGTTACTTCGAAGACGCGCTTCCCTATTTTCCCCCGGACGTGAGAGAGTTCTACCCGCGCGAGAGGCTGAAGGAGATCTTCGCGATTCTCGCGGAGAATCTCCCGTGCTTCTCGAGGATCGAAGAAGAGATCAAGGCATTCAGGCCCGGGCGTCCGGCGCTCGACGGCGAGGCGAGAGAGGCGGCCGTCTCTTCGCGCGAGATCCTCGAGGCGCTGCTCTCGGCCCTCGGCGAATGCGGCGAGTGGAACGCCGCCGCGCTCGCCGCGCTCATCAAGGAAACGGGCGCGCGGCTCCGGGTCAAAGGCAAGGCGCTCTACATGCCGCTCCGCGCCGCGGTGACGGGCGCGCTCCACGGCCCCGATCTTTCCCGTGTCATGGAGATCCGGGGGAAGGAGAGCGTTCTCGAGTCCATCCGCGCGGCGCTCGCGGAGTCGAAACAACCGAAGACGACGGAGGAAACGTGAGGAGAGGGATATGAAGGTGGCGGTTCTTCTCGGAGGAGATTCCCCTGAACGGGACGTGTCGCTCGCGAGCGGCGCCGGGATCATAAAGGCGCTCCGGGCGAGGGGGCACGAAACGTACGCCGTCGATCCGGCGCTCCCGCCGGGGGCGGCCGCGGAGCCCGCCGCGACGAAGATCGGAGAGCGCCCCCCCGACGCGCTCGCGCCGCTCGCTCCGGAGGAGGCCTTCGCGTGGCTCCACGCGGGGCCGGTCCGCACGGCGGACGTCGTGTTCGTCGCGCTCCACGGGGGGAAGGGGGAGGACGGCACGATCCAGGCCTTCCTCGAAGCCGCGGGAAGGCGCTACACCGGCTCGGGAGTTCTCGGGAGCGCGCTCGCGATGAACAAGGACCGTTCGAAGGCGCTCTTCCGCGAGGCGCGCGTTCAAACGGCGCCGCATCTCCTCCTCGACGTCTCGACGGGGGAGAGACGCGACGGCGCCGCGGCCGCCGTCGGAAAGGCGCTCGGATTTCCCGTCGTGGCGAAACCGAACTGCCAGGGCTCGAGCGTCGGCTTCTCGTTCGTCCCGGACGCCGCCGCGCTCGAGGAGGCGCTCGCGCTCTCGGCGCGCTTCGGATGCGAGTGCGTCGTCGAGCGGTACGTCCCGGGGAGGGAGCTCACCGCGGCGATCCTCGGCGGCGAGGCGCTCCCCCTCGTCGAGATCATCCCCGAGGGAGGGTTCTACGATTACAAGCGAAAGTACACGAAAGGATCGAGCCGCTACGTCGCGCCGGCCGGGATCGACGAGGCGATCGCGCGGCGCATCCGCCGCGAGGCCGTGCTCGCGTTCGACGCGCTCGCGTGCCGGGATTACGCGAGGGTCGATTTCCGCGTGACGGACGCGGGGGAGCCGTACTGCCTCGAGGTCAACACGCTGCCCGGGATGACGGAGCTCAGCCTCGTCCCCATGGCGGCGAAGGCGGCCGGCATCGGCTTCGAGGACCTCGTCGAGCGCATCTGCGCGATGGCGGTCTCAAGGCGAACATAAGACAAGGAGCGTGCGATGGACCGGATCGAAACGTTGTTGAAGGAGTTCACCGAGGCGCCCGGCGTCTCCGGATTCGAGGGTGAAATATTCTCGCTCCTCGAACGGCGCCTTTCCCCGATCGCCGCGGTCGGCAAGGATCGTCTCGGCTCGTGCATCGCGCGGCTCAAGGGGGGCGTGGAGCGCCCGCGCGTCATGCTCGCCGCGCACATGGACGAGGTCGGTTTCATGGTGTCCCATTTTTCCGGCTCGTTCGTGCGGTTCAACCCGCTCGGCGGATGGTGGTATCCGCGGATGATCGCGCTCCCCGTCGCGATTCGCACGGCGAAGGGGGAGATACCGGGAGTCATCGCCACGAAGAACCCGTATGAAATGGAAGAGGACGAGCGCAAGGGGCCCTTCAAGGCGAAGGATCTCTACATCGACGTCGGGCTCTTCGGAAAGAAGAAGCCCGACTCTCTCGGCATACGTCCGGGCGACCCCGTGGTGCCCCGGTTCCCGTTCACGATCCTCGAGGGAGGGCGTTCCTACATGGCCAAGGCGTGGGACGACCGCCTCGGCTGCGTCATGATCATCGAGGTGCTCGGCGCGCTCGCGAAGGCGAAGCACCCGAACGCCGTCTTCGGCGTGGGCACCGTGCAGGAGGAGGTCGGTATCCGCGGCGCCGTGACGAGCGGCTTCGAGACGAACCCCGACGTCTGCATCATCCTCGAGGTCGACGTCGCGCAGGACACGCCCGGCTCCGCCGATGGAAGCTCGGGCCGGCTCGGGGACGGCGTCTCGATCTGCGTCTACGACGCCACGCTCATCCCCAACGTGAAGCTCCGCGACCACGTCATCGATATCGCGAAACGAAGGAAGATTCCGCACCAGTTCAGCGCGATCCCCTTCGGCGGCACGGACGGGGGGCGCGTGCATCTCAACGCGGCGGGCGTGCCGACGATCGTCGTCGGCGTGCCGATGCGGCACATCCACAGCGCCGCCGGGATCGTCTGCCGCAGGGACTTCGACAACGCGGCGAGGCTCGTCGTCGAGGTCGTGAAAACGCTCGACGCGAAAACGGTCGCCGGACTCGTGTGACGCATCGGACGGGAGAAAGGACCTACCTGTGGCTCTCAAAGTCTACGATACGCTCCGCGCGCGGAAGGAAGAGTTCGAGCCCGTGAAATCCGGCTCGGTCGGCATCTATTTCTGCGGGATGACGGTGCAGGACCGCCCGCACATCGGGCACATGCTCGCCTTCGTCGCGGGCGACATGATCAGACGCCACCTCATGTTCAAGGGCTACCGGGTCACGTACGTCCAGAACTTCACCGATATCGACGACAAGATCATCGCGAAGGCGAACGAGGAAGGGGTCGATTACCGCGTCATCGCCGAGCGCAACATGAAGGAGTATTTCAGGTACGCTGACGAGCTCAATATCATGCGGGCCGACGTCTACCCGCTCGCCACGCAGCACATGGGGGACATCATCGCTCTCATCAAGACGCTCGAGGAAAAGGGATTCGCGTACAACGCGGGCGGCGACGTCTACTTCCGCGTCCGCGAGTTCGCCCCCTACGGGAAGCTCTCGAAGCGCAACGTCGACGAGCTCGTAAGCGGCGCGCGCATCGAGGTCGGCGAGCGCAAGGAAGACCCCCTCGATTTCGCCCTCTGGAAAGGGGCCAAGGAAGGAGAGCCCGCGTGGGACAGCCCGTGGGGCCGCGGGCGCCCCGGCTGGCACATCGAGTGCTCGGCGATGTCGATGAAGTATCTGGGGCAGACGATCGACATGCACGGCGGCGGCCAGGATCTCATCTTCCCGCACCACGAGAACGAGATCGCCCAGAGCGAGGCGGCGACGGGGAAGCCGTTCATCAGGTACTGGATGCACAACGGCCTCCTCAACCTTCGCGGCGAGAAGATGTCGAAGTCGACGGGCCATTTCTTCGCGATCGAGGATATCAACCGCGAGTTCACGGGTGAGGTGATCCGCTTCTATCTTCTGTCGACGCATTTCCGGAGCGGCACCGAGTTCAGCCGCGAGCGTCTCAAGGAGGCGGAGGCGGGCCTCGAGCGGATCAGGAACGCGTGCCTCTACGTCGACGAGCGGATCGCGGCGCTTCGCGGCGCCGCGGCGCGGCCGGCGTCCCCGGAGGCGGAAAAGCTCGCCGCGCTCGTCGATGACGTGCGGAAAGACTTCGTCGCGGCCATGGACGACGACTTCAACAGTGCCGAGGCGATCGGGCACGTCTTCCGTCTCGTCCGGGAGCTCAACCGCGTCCGCGCGGGAGGCGCCGACGCTCCGGTCCAGACGGCGGACGCCTTCGAGAAGGTCCGCGGCGCCCTCGAGGTCTTCGATTCCGTCCTCGGCCTCTTCAAGGGCGGCCTCCCGAAGGCGAAGCTCGAGATTCCGCGCGAGGTCGAGGATCTCGTGGCCGCGCGCGAGAGGGCCCGCAAGGGGAAGAGATGGGTCGAGGCGGACACCCTGCGGAAGAAGATCGCGGAGCTCGGCTTCGTCGTCGAGGACCGGCCGGCGGGGCCGTTCGTCAAGCCCGTGAAATAGCGGGCGGCGTCACGTCACTCTTCTTTACTCTCGAAAAACGGAAACACCGACCGGATCGGAAGCAGCGCGAGCCACAGGAGTATCGGCACGAAGAAGTTGATCGTGAGGCTCAGGAACTCGGTCCCGGTCCAGAGCCGCTCGCTGTTCCGGTACGAGCTCACGAACGCGAAGAACACGGTGAGCGAGTTCGCCGCGGTGAGGATCGCGAAGCCGATAGCGGCTGCCCGGAGCTTCTTCAACCACGGAATCCTTCCGACCGCGATGACGAGGGAGAGAAAGACGACCGGGTTGAGCGATATATCCTCCGTGATCTTGAGCGCCGTTTCCATGATCATCCGGAAGCCGAAAAGCGCGAGCAGCGGTTTCGCGACGTAGGCGATTGCGTGCGCGTAGTACGTGCCGGCGACGAGGTAGAGCCCGTAGAGGACGAGCGAGGCGGCGAGAAACCGGAGGAAGAAGAAGAGGATCTCCCGGCCTCCCCATCGCGCGACTTCGGTCCGTTCGGGCTCGGTGCTCATCGGCTCTTCTCCGCCGCTTCCTTCGGCTTCACGATCTTCCACATCCATACGATGACGAGGAGCAGCATGAAGATGACGAAGACCACCTGCCACAGGTAGCCGTGGAAAAGCTCGAAGAGGTCGGGCCGGTGATACAGGACGAGGGAGATGAAAACCATCCGTATGAGGTTCAGCGCGTGGATGGCGGGGATGCCGACGAGAACGGCGAGGAGCTTTTCCCCGGCCCGCGCCGGATAGGCGCCGATGATCGAGAAATAGATGATCGAGGTGTAGAGCCCCGTGCATTCGGGGATGATGTCGAGTCTCTGGCCGCCGTGCGCGGTGTAGAACGTGATGGCCGATTCCTTGAGAACGTAGGTGTACCGGAGCTTCGTCAGGCAGAAGGCGACTTCCCGGGCGACGGACACCTGCGACCAGTCGACGAAACCGGGAAGCATACGAGTCAAAAAATAGGAAAGAAGCCAAATGATGAAGAAGAGAATAAGGAAGAGCAAAAACTCCCTCTGAAAGGCCGAGCCTTTCAGCTTCTTCTCTTGTCCACCCTCTGGCTTCTTTCCCTGGCCCAATGAGTCACTCTTTACGAGTTACTCTAATCCCACTGATTCAGACGCTCTACGCTCTGCTCACTGCGCGTCTCCGCATGAAGACGGCGGCAGCGAGAATGAGAGCGAGCACGAGAATCGTCACAACCGGAACCGTGAAGAGCGGAACCGGCGAAGGCTCGATCACATGGATGACCTGAACGCAGGTGTCGTACTTGATCGGCACACCGGTCGTCGTCCACACGATGATCTTCAACGTGTCATAGGCGCAGGCGATGGCGGTGCCGGCATCGATGATGCCGTAGACGTCCTTGCAGTCGCCGCCGGAAACCTGGACCGACGAGGTCACGTTGAGGGCTCCGCCGACATGGCCCTTGCTCTTAATGTTGTAACCATAGGTCGTCAAAGGAGCGCAGTTGTCCTGGTTACAAACCGAGAACGGGATGTACGCC
>JBEKAW010000147.1:0-6752 GCA_050015715.1 Candidatus Krumholzibacteriaceae bacterium | reverse complement strand
CGCACAGCTTTGGGCTCGTCGCGGCGACGGTCGTGGTGCTCACGCTCGCCGTTCTGAACCATCTCTGGGGCGCCCGACGCGCCGGCGCGGGGCTCGGCGCCGTCGAGCACATCCACCACGCGCCGGTTCTCGGCGCCATTTACGACAGGGCCGAGAGGCGCTGGTTCGACCCCTACGATATCGGTCTCGCAATCGTTCACGCGGCCGCCCGCCTTCTGTATCGCGTGGACCGGATCGTCGATTTCGTCTACGAGAAGGTGGTCGTGCGGGTGACCAAGGCCTGTGTGACCGTCGTGCGTGCTCCCCATACGGGGAGCTACGCGCTCTATCTCATATGGGCGCTCGCGGGACTCGTCTTGATCGCGATCTACGTTGTCGGAGGGAGGATGTGACATGCCGGTTCTTCTGATCGTCATTCCTCTCGCCGCGGTCGTGGTCCTGAACCTGCCCTTCCATGCGGTCCTCAGGCGCGCGGCCTTCTGGTTCGGCATCTCCCTGTGTCTGTTCCAGGCGGCCCTCGTCGTGCTGGCCCCCGGCTTCATCCGGGGGGGATCCCTCGCGTCGTTGAGCAATCTCCTGCGGTTCGTTCCCGCCGTGGACAATCTGACGCTCGTCATGCTGCTGGCGATCGCCGTGGTCGGCTTCTCGGCTCTCATGGTCGCCCGGTATTCGATACGCGACGCGGAGCGGCTGTTCAACTTCTCCAACCTCGTGATTCTCGCCTTCGCCGGCATGAACGGCGTCGTGCTCGCCGACGACGTCTTCTCCCTCTACGTGTTCCTCGAGATCACGGCCGTCTCGTCCTTCATCCTGATCGCCTTCAACGGCGACCGGGACGCGTTCGAAGGGACCTTCAAGTACATCATCCTCTCGGCGGCGGCGACGGCCATGATACTGGCGGCAATCGCCCTTCTGTTCATCGTCGTCGGCGGCGTTTCGTTCGAGGGGATTCGCGCGGCTATGGGGGAGACCGGCGGCCGCGATCCTCTTCTTGTCGCGGCGCTGATTCTTCTGACCGCCGGCCTGTTCATCAAGGGAGGCCTGGTCCCGTTCCACGGCTGGCTGCCGGACGCATACATGGCGGCGCCTCCCGCGACGTCGGTGCTGCTGGCCGGGATCGTGACCAAAACGACCGGTATCTACACGTTGATCCGCCTCGTGACCTCCGTTTTCGCGGTGAGCGAGACCGTCAACACGCTGCTCCTCATCGTCGGGGCCGTCTCGATCTTCGTCGGGGCTCTCGCGGCGCTCGGGCAGAGCGATTTCAAACGAATGCTCGCATACTCCAGCATCAGCCAGGTGGGCTACATCGTCCTGGGGCTCGGCGCGGGCTCCGCGTTGGGAGTGGCGGGGGCGATCTTCCATCTCTTCAACCACTCGGTATTCAAGACCCTGCTGTTCGTCAATTCCGCCGCCGTGGAGCAGCAGTCGGGCACCCGGAACATGGACAAGCTCGGAGGGATCTCCGACAGGATGCCGGTGACGGGGACCACGTCGGTCATCGCGTTTCTCTCCACCGCGGGCATTCCGCCGCTGTCGGGATTCTGGAGCAAGCTCATCATCATCGTGGCGGTCTATAAGTCCGGGCACCCGTACCTCGCCGCGCTCGCCATTCTCGCGAGCCTCATAACGCTCGCCTATTTCCTCTCCATGCAGAGGCGGGTCTTCTTCGGGCAGCTGGCCCAGGGTCTCGAGAACCTGAAGGAAGCGAGTCCGTGGGTGCTCGTGACGGTTTCCGTGCTGGCGCTGATCACGATAGGCATCGGAATTCTCATGCCGTGGATCTTCGGAACGTTTCTGCTGCCTGTCGGGAGCATCTTATGACGTTTGACGCGATGACGATAATCCTGCTCGCGGCCCTTCTCGTGGCGGGCGTCGCGACCGTCATGATCTCGGACCTGCTGCTCGCGGCCATCGGCCTCGCCGTATCCAGCGCCATCCTGACCCTGATCCTCTTTCACCTGGGGGGGCCGCTCGCCGCCGTGTTCGAGCTTTCGGTCTGCGCGGGCCTGATCACCGTCGTTTTCATCGCGACGATCAGTCTCACGCGAGCGGATTCATGCGAGGACGAGCGCTGGGACAGGCTGAGAATCTTGAAGCGCTTCGTCTTTCTTCCGCTCGTCCTGGCAATCATCGGCTGGCGCCTCGCCGTCTCGGGCATCCATGCCGAGCGGATCGCGGCGCCGCTGTCGGGCGAGGTCGAGGGCGTCCGTCAGGCCCTATGGTCCATGAGGAGGCTCGACCTCCTCGGCCAGATCCTCATCATCCTCGCGGGAGTATTCGGCGTGGTCGTGCTGTTCAAGGGGAAGCGCGATGAAGGGGGGGCGGCGAAATGACCGGCGACCTCACGGCCCTGTTCGCCCTCGGTGTGGTGTTCGTCGTGTTGCTGGCCGTGGCGGCACTGTACTGCATCCTCGTGAGCCGCAATCTGATCCGGATATTGATCGGGCTCGAGCTCCTGATAAAATCGGTGACCCTGCTCCTCGGCGTGGCGGGGTACGTCAGCGGCCGCATGGCCCTGGCCCAGACGTTCATCATCACGCTGATCGTCATCGAGGTTGTCGTGATTGCAGTGGCGGCGGGCGTCGTCATCGGGGTTCACAGGCGCAATCACGACCTGGATGCGGGCAAGTTGAGAAATTTGAGGGGATAGGGTGTACGCATATATGGGAGACGGCAGCTCGGCTGCGGAGGATTCGAACCGGGAGAGCGGAGGTCCGGCGTGAGCTCATGGGTTGTGACAACGCCCGTTATCTTCATCGCGGTGCTGGCGTTCATGCTGCTCGTGCTTCGACTGCTGGGTCTCATGTCGCTTTCGGTCGTCGCACAGCGCGGCAGCGGCAAGGGGAAGGCGTATGCCTGCGGCGAGGACGTGAAGGAAAACCGGGTGCAGCCGGATTACAGTCAGTTCTTCCCGTTCGCGTTCTTCTTCACGATCATGCACGTTCTGGCCCTTGTCGTGGCAACGGTGCCGTCGGGGTCCGGTTCGGCGACGGCCATCGCCAGCGGCTACGGCGTCTGCCTGGTCATCGGTCTGTTCGTGTTGTTCAGGAAGTAGGGTTCGATGAAGTTCATGAAGAAGCTCGTCACGTGGGCGCGGATCAAGTCGCCGTGGATCATCCATTTCAATACCGGCGCGTGCAACGCCTGCGACATCGAGATCGTGGCGGCGCTGACGCCGCGGTTCGATATCGAACGATTCGGCATCCTGCTCAAGGGAACGCCGCGGCACGCCGACGTGCTGGTCTGCTCCGGCCCCGTGACCCGGCAGATTCAGGACCGGCTCGTGCGGATCTACGAGCAGATGCCGGAGCCGAAGTTCGTCGTGGCGACCGGAACGTGCGCGTGCTCGGGCGGCGTGTTCGCCGGATGCTACAACGTCAAGGGAGGGATCGACTCCGTGATCCCGGTGTCGGTGTACATTCCAGGCTGCCCGGCGAGCCCCGCCGCCATTATCGACGGCGTCGTGAAGCTCTTGGCGACGCTCGAGGGAAAGAAGCTGCTCGCGGCGGAGCCGGAGGCACCCGCGGAGACGGGCGCCGGGACGACGGAGGCGCAGCCCAATGGCTAACGAGGAAACTATCCGTGGGGAGCTCGCGGCGAAGTTCCCGTTCATGGCCGATGGAATCGCGGTCAGGCGTGAACGGCGCATATTCGCCGAAGCGCCCGCGGACCGCTTCATGGAGGTCATCGAGCACGCGAAGGTCGCGATGGGCTTCCTGAATCTCTGCACGATAACGGGCCTGGACGAGGGGGAGAATCTGGCCTTTTTCTATCACCTCGCCCGCAATGACGGAACGATGCTCAATCTCAAATTGACGGTGCCGAAGACGAAACCGGTCATCAAGACCGTTTCGGGTCTCTTCCCCGGCTGCGTCATATACGAGCGGGAGCTTGTCGACCTGCTCGGCGCCGAGGTCGAGGGACTGCCCCCCGGCGAGCGGTATCCGCTCCCGGACAACTGGCCGGCCGGCCAGTATCCGCTTCGCAAGGACTGGAGACCCGAGATGCTCGACGGAGCCGGGTTCTCGAAAGGGGATATCAACAATGGCTAGGGTAAAGATTCCAATCGGACCGCAGCACCCGGCCCTGAAGGAGCCGGAGAGCTTTCGCATCACCCTGAGCGGCGAGAGGATCGTCGAGACCGATATGCGTCTCGGCTACAACCACCGCGGCGTCGAGAAGGCGGCGGAGGAGCGGACCTACGTCCAGGACGTGTATCTCCTGGAACGGGTGTGCGGAATCTGCTCGCACTCCCATTCGACCTGCTTCGTCCAGGCCGTCGAGGAGATAGCGGGTCTCGTCGTGCCTCCGAGGGCCCAGTACATCCGCACGCTGATCGCCGAGCTCGAGCGGATCCACAGCCACCTTCTCTGGCTCGGCGTGGCGGGGCACGAGGTCGGTTTCGACACGCTTCTCATGTACTCGTGGCGCGATCGCGAGGTCGTGATGGACACGCTTGCGTCGCTCTCGGGAAACCGCGTGAACTACGGCATGAACACGATCGGCGGCGTCCGGCGCGACTTCACCCGGGAGCAGCTGAACGACCTCCTGAAGGTCATGGACGTGCTCGAGGAGCGGACCAAGTACTACATCGAGGTGGCGACCCAGGAGACGACGTTGATCAACCGGCTCAGCGGCGTCGGCTCCCTCTCCCACGAGGACGCGGTCTCGCTCGGAGCCGTCGGACCCACCGGGCGGGCCTCGAACGTGGACCGGGACGTCCGCCGCGACGATCCCTACGCGGCCTACAAGGACCTGTCGTTCAAGGTCATCACCGACACGCACAACGACGTGTACGGCCGGACCGTCGTCCGGGTGCTCGAGCTCATGGAGTCGTACAAGATGATCCGCCAGATCGTGGCGCAGATTCCGGACGGGCCGGTCACGGTCAAGGCGCCGCGCAAGATCCCGGCGGGGGAGGCCGTGAGCCGCTACGAGGCTCCTCGCGGAGAGGACGTCCACTACGTGAAGGCCAACGGCACCGACAAGCCGGAGCGTGTCAAGGTGCGGGCCCCGACGCTAGCCAACCTTCATTCGGTCTCGAAGATGCTGGAGAATAACAACCTCGCCGACGTGCCGATCACGCTGGCCGCGATCGACCCCTGTTTCTCGTGCACGGACCGGATGATCCACGTGAGGGAAGTGTCGGGGATGAAGAGCGAGACGCTCTCGTGGGAAAGCCTGCGCCTGTTCGGCATCGGCTGGTACCTCGAGCGAGGCGTCGATTTCTCGGTCCTGAACGCGAAGCTGAAGAGACAGGAGAAGAAGTAGCTCTATGGCGTGGCCGCTGTTCTGGATAACGGTGTTTCCGGGATTCCTGTTCCTGTGCCTTTTCGGGTGGGCCGTGGAGTGGGTGGACCGCAAGCTCTACGCGAAGCTGCAGAACTGGATCGGGCCCCCGTGGTTCCAGCCGTTCGCCGACTTCGTCAAGCTGATCTCCAAGGAGGAGATCATCCCGACGGAGGCGAACCAGTTGATGTTCAAGCTCATGCCGGTGCTGGCGCTGACGGCGGTCCTGACGGCGTTCATGCACATACCGCTGTGGAGCTCGAAGCCGATCATCTCGTTCGAGGGGAGCGTCATCGTCGTGGTGTACCTTCTCACGCTTCCGACGCTCGCGTTCTTTCTCGCCGGCTGGAGCTCGTCGTCCCTGTACTCGACGATCGGCGCCGTGCGCACGCTGACCCAGCTTTTCGCCTACGAAGTCCCCCTGCTTCTCGCCGTCCTGGCGCCGGCGCTCGTGGCGCACACGTGGTCGCTCGGCAGGATGGTCGAGTTCTACGCCGCTCATCCGCTCCTCACGCTGCCGAATCTGATCGGGTTCCTCGTGGCGCTCGTGGCCCTGCAGGGCAAGCTCGAGCGCGTGCCGTTCGACATCCCGGAAGCGGAGACCGAGATCGTGGGAGGCACGTTCACCGAGTACAGCGGCAGGCTCCTCGGCCTGTTCCGGCTGGCCATCGACATGGAGATGGTCGTCGGCGCCTCGCTCGTCTCGGCCGTGTTCCTGCCGTTCGGTTTCGGCCTGGGCCCGGTCGCGGGATTCGTGCTCTACCTGGCGAAGGTGCTGTTCGTCGTGTTCCTTCTCGCTCTCTTGCGGACCGTCACGGCCCGGTTGCGGATCGAGCAGATGGTGGAATTCTGCTGGAAGTTCCTGGCGCCGGCGGCGCTGTTCCAGATATTGCTCAGTCTCGTTATCAACAGGATCGTTTGAAGATGAAGAAACCCGGCAAGATGATCTGTGAAGTGCTCAAGGCTTCCGTGAAGAAACCGGCCACCGTCAGGTATCCGCACGTGAAGTTCGAGATGCCCCCGAGGTTCAGGGGCAAACTCAAGTTCTATTCCGACAGATGCATTGGCTGCAAGGCATGCATGAGGGACTGCCCGTCCAACGCCATCAAGATCACCAAGGTGGGGGACAAGCGGTTCGAGGCAGAGATTGACCTGGACAAGTGCCTCTATTGCGCGCAATGCGTGGATTCATGCCCGAAAGAGGCGCTCGAGGCGACGTGCGAATACGAGCTGGCCAAGACCGACCGGCGCGAACTGAAGGTGATTTTCCATGCCAAACCGCCCAAAACCGCTGACGCAGACGCTCCTGAGGAAAACCCTGCAGAAGACTCTGTCTGAGGCCGACCGGATCGCCATTCTCGGAATCGGTTCCGATCTCCGCTCGGACGATGCCGCCGGCGTTCTCGTGGCCCGGCAGCTGATGCCGTCCTGCGTGGGCGCCGGGCCGAGGTGCGCGGTCT
>JBEKAW010000146.1:0-6874 GCA_050015715.1 Candidatus Krumholzibacteriaceae bacterium | reverse complement strand
CCCCGCGCATCGACGCGGCGGCGCTCCGGGAGGGCCTCTCGTCGGCGGTTCTCGCGGGGCGCTTTCAGAGCGTGGCGAGCTCTCCCCGCGTCATCATCGACGTTTCCCACAACGAGGAGTCGTATCTGGCGGCGCTCGACACGCTGCGGCGCATCTCTCCGCCGGAGCGCACGACGATCGTGTTCGGCGCGCTCGCGCACAAGGAGCTCGGGGCTTTTCCGGCGCGCGCCCTCGGGGCGGCGCGCGAGATTATCGTCACGGCTCTCCGGGATCCCCGCAGCGCGAGCGCGGAGCGCCTCGGGCGCGACTTCGGCGGAGCGCCCGCCCCGCGCACCGGCCCGCGGGCCCGCGTGCGCGTCGCGCGGGGCGTCGGCCGCGCCGTTGCCGAGGCGAGGCGGCGCTCGGGCGCCCTCGACACGATCCTCATCATGGGATCGCACGTCATGGTCGAGGAGGCCGCGCGGTTTCTCTGACGAAAGGAAGCGCATGAATCTCGTGCTCGGCGTCGACATCGGCGGAACGGATATCAAGCTCGGGCTCGTCACGGAGGAGGGAGAGATACGCGGGTCGGGGAAGATCCCGACGGAGCCGGCGTCGGGCCCCGGGACGGCCGCCGCCAGGGTCCGCCGGTGGCTCGACGAGAACGCCCGCGGCGCGGGGCGGGTCGTCGCGGCCGGCGTCGGCTGCGCGGGGCTCGTCGACGGCGAGCGGGGCTTCCTCCACATGTCGCCGAACATGCCCGGCTGGGACGACGTTCCCCTCGGATCGATCTTCGGCGCGGCTCTCGCCTGCCCGGTCGTCGTCGAAAACGACGCGAACGCCGCCGCGTACGGGGAGTGGGCGAAGGGGGTGGGGAGGGGGATGAGGAACTTCGTGTGCCTCACCCTCGGGACCGGCGTCGGGGGCGGCATCATCGTGAACGGCGAGCTCTACCGCGGCTCGTCGGGCTTCGCGGGGGAAATCGGACACACGGTCATCGCCGTCGACGGGCCGCCGTGCACGTGCGGGAACCGCGGCTGCCTCGAGGCTTTCATCGGCGCCAAGGCGATCGTCGCGCGCGCGCTCGACCTGCATCGAGCCGCGCCCGGCACGAGGCAGGGCTGGGACTCGACGCTCACCGTCGAGGCCGTTTCGCGCGCCGCCTCCGCGGGGGACGCCGTGGCCGTCGCGGCGCTCGCCGGGACGGGCCGCTATCTCGGCGTGGCTCTCGCGAACATCGTGCACGTGCTCTCGCCCGAGGCGATCGCTATCGGGGGAGGAGTGGCGGGCGCGGGCGATTTTATCCTTGCCCCCGCCCGCGCGGCGCTGCGAGATTGTGGTATGGACCGGGCGATGGCCTCCGTGAGAATCGTTCCCGCCGAGCTCGGCAACAGAGCCTCCTTTATCGGTGTTTCGCTTCTCGCCTTTTCGCGCGTGAACGCTCGCCGGTGAGTGGGCCCGGCGCGCGGGCAATCCGCGGCGAGCGTCGCTCCGGCGCTCCGGCAGGGTGGATATGAAGCAATTCGCACTTCTGCTCCTCGTCGTCACGGGCCTGTTCGGCGCATCGGGCGGCCCGCGGGCACTGCCGCAGCAGGAATCCGCCACACCCGACACCTCGATCTACCGCGTGACCGCGGCCCACCTTCGATCGACCATCGAAGGGGGAGAGCGCGTCGTGTACCTCGAGGGAGGCGTGCGGATCGATTATGAGACGACGACGATCACAAGCGTCAGTGGAAAGCACTACCCGAGCCGCCGCTACATCGTTCTCTACGACAGCGTCCGGGTCGTCGACGGCACGGCCGAGATACTGAGCGACGTCGGCGAGTACTTCGGCTCGACCAACACGGTGGAGCTCGAAGGCCGCGTGCGGTTCAGTGATCGCGGCTGGAACGCCCGCTGCGATCGCGTGAAGTACAACCGCTCGACGAGGACGGCGATCCTCACGGGCCATCTGAGCGCCGCCGACAGCACGCGGACGATGCGCGCCGACACGGTGGTCTACGATCGCGACCGCGAGATCGCGGACGCGACGGGCAAGGTCGTCATGGTCGACACCGTCCAGGATTACTCGCTTGCGGGCGATCACGCGCGCTTCGACCGGGTTCGGAAAAGTGCCCTGGTCGACTCGAGGCCCGTTCTCACCTTCGACCTCAAGACGCCCGAGAAGGGATTGGTCACGAGCCGCACGATGCGGTTCGACGTCGACCGCCGGATCGGCGTCGCCGAGGGGGACGTGAACATGGCCAAAGGCGCCACGAGGGCGCACTGCGATTCGGCGACGATCTACGACAAGGAGGGCCGGGCCGAGCTCTCCGGCGAGCCGCGGGCGACGAACGGTCCCTCGACGATGACGGGAAAACGTATCTTCCTCTGGTACAGCCAGAAGGAAGTCAACCGCGTCCTTCTCCCCGAGTCGGGGCGCCTCTCGCAGTCGCCGGGCGCGGGCTCCCCCTGGCATGAGGATTCGTGGCTCGAGGGGGACTCGATCTCTATCCACCTCTCGAACGAGCAGGTCGATTCCGTCTCGATCCCGAAGAACGCGAAGGCGATGTACTATCCGGTCGAGACCGAGGAGAACAAGGTCTCGAACAACTACTCGACGGGAGACCGGATGTTCTTCGCGTTCAAGAACAAGGTGCTCGACTACATCCGGATCTCGGGCGCCTCAACTGGCCTTTACAAATACCTGAACCTCGCTCCCCACGAGACGGTCGACAGCCTCGCCGCGGGCGTAGACAGCACGCTCAAGTACCGGAGCTTCACGCGCAAGCACGAGCGCGTCCAGTACAGCGCCGACCGGATCGAGTACTTCGCGCAGAACGCGGACGTCCGGCTCCGGGGGCACTCGTTCATCAAGTACCAGAACTCGAGCCTCGAAGCGAAGCGGATCGATTACAATTCGCGCCTCAACGTCATCGAGGCGACCGGGGACCCCGTGCTCGAAGAGGACCAGCAGCGCATCTACGGCGACGAGATGGGGTACGATCTCGACACCCAGGGGGGCGTGATCGCCGACGGTTCGACGAAGTACGGAGAGGGGTACTACCAGGGAAAAGACATCTTCAAGGTCGGCACGAACGTTCTCAAGGTCTACAACTCGGTCTACACGACGTGCGATCTCGCCCAGCCCCACTACTCGTTCCGCGCGAAGAAGATGAAGGTGTACGTCAACGACAAGATCGTCTCCGGCCCGATATTTCTCTACATCGGGAAGCTTCCGGTCTTCTGGCTCCCTTTCATCGTCAATACGCTCCACCACGCGCGGAGCTCGGGATTCCTCAGGCCGAACGTCGATATCGGCATCGGGAGCCGGGAGGGGCGCTTCGTTCAGGGTCTCGGCTACTACTGGGCGACGAACGACTACACCGATTTCCTGCTCACGGGGGACTTCAACGAGCGACAGAGCACCCGGCTCCATTTCATCAATAACTACGCGGTCCGGTACGTTTTGAACGGACGCGTGCAGATGGACTACGTGCGCATCCTCGATCCCACGACGAAGGTGTGGTCGAACCAGTGGATGATCGAGTCCACGCATTCGGAGACCTTTTCGCCGTCGGCGAGCTTCAACAGCAGCCTCCAGTTCGTGAGCAGCGACAATGCTCAGCAATCGATCAACGCGGCGCAGGACATCACGCGCTTCGTCGACCGGAAGATCTATTCGAGCGCGAGCTTCCGCAAGAACTGGGGAGGAACGAGCCTCAGCCTCTCGGCGACCCGCAACCAGAAGCTCGACGTGCAGCTCCCGACCGACCCGCGCGTCTCCACGACGTTTCCGTCGTTCTCGCTCAACTTCCCGCAGCGCTCGCTCTGGTTCGGCGATACGCATCCGGCGGGCGCGCGGAGCATCTGGGAGCGCGCCTTCGAGAGCATCCTCTTCACGCCGAAGATATCGGCGACGCGGACGAGCGAGGAGAGCATCGCGCGCAAGTACTCGGCCCTCTCCTCCGGGTACAACATGGGCTTCAACAGGCAGCTGCACCTCGGGTTCATCGGCATCAACCCGACCGCCGGGCTCGGATGGTCCTACTTCAAGGTCCTCGAGTACCGGGTCGACAAGCTGTACGAGACCCTCTATCCGCCCTCGTCGCGGCCTCTCGACAAGAACGAGTTCACGATGAATCTCGGCACGGGGATGAGCACCAGAGTGTACGGGACGCTGTATCCGCGCGTCGGCGCGCTCGTGGGAATCAGGCACACGCTAACGCCGAGCATCCAGTACCAGTACACGCCGAGGCTGACGGAATCGCAGAGGACGCTGCAGTCGGTGCAATGGTCGGTCGACAATACGGTCGACCTCAAGCTCAAGGAGGGGGGCAAGGAGGTCAAGGCGAACGACGTCATCACCTGGTACCTCGCGGGGAGCTACAATCCGCAGCTGAGCGCGAGCTCGGCGTTCTCCGACATTTCGAGCAGATCGGAGCTGCGGGTCGGCAGCCTCATGACGTTCGACGTCAACAACGTGTACTCCCCGTACCAGGGGAAAATCCTCACGAGCGATTTCGGCGTGGACTTCAATCTCGGCCTGAAAGGATCGCTCGCGTATCCGGCGACGTGGTCCACGCCGGAGCCGGAACGCATCGCCGCGGCAGTCGGCGACGAGAAGCGCACGCATGCCAAGCCGCACGAGGCTCCCGCGCCGGAAACCGCCGCCTCGGCCGGGCCCGCCGCCGCGCCCGGCTGGAACTTCACGGTCGGCTACGACTACAGCGATTCGAGAAGCGGCGTGAACCGGACGATGCGGAGCAACGTGAAGTACAACTGCACGGCGCAGCTTTCGAAGGGCTGGAAGCTCAACTGCTCCGGGTACTACGACATCAACGCGCGCAGCTTCACGCAGCAGTATTACAGTCTCGTTCGCGACCTCCACTGCTGGCAGGCGAGCTTCACGCATACGCGGACCGGGGCGGACTGGGCGTACTATTTTTCGATCAGCATCAAGGCGCACCCCGACATCAAGTACGAGCGCGGCACGAGGGCGGCCGAGACGTCCCTCGGCTCATACCTCGGGGGCGGAGGGATGTAATGAAAAATCGTCGGTGTGGCGTCGAGCGGGACCCCCGAAAAATCTTGTATCCGCGCCCAGAAATCATGACAAAAGTATTGACAAGATCCCGAACGGACTGTAAGGTCGCGCTAAATCCACTGTCAGGCAAAGGAGGTGAAACATGAACAAGACCGAGCTGATCGACAAGGTCGCAAAGAAGACCGGCCTTACCCTGAAAGATTCGCGCGGAGTCGTCGAGTCGATATTCAGCACATCTCTCAAGGACGGCATCCTCGCTGGCGAGCTCGCGGCCGGCAGAAAGATCCAGATTACCGGTTTCGGCACCTTCATGACACGCAAGAGAAAAAAGCGTATGGGACGCAATCCGCAAACCGGCGAAGCGATCACGATTCCGGCGACGAAATTCCCGGCGTTCTCGGCCGGTAAGGCGCTCAAGTCTCGTATCGCGAAGTAAGAGGGGCACAGACCCGGGGCAAAGAGGAAAAGAGTCTCTTTGCCCTTTTCCTTGCCCGTGCCGGCGCGCGCGCCGGCCTGCCCCCATCGGTCGCCGACGCCGCCCGCGGCGCCGTATTCCCGTTTCCCGCGCCTGCCGTTCGTGGTATAGTTCTCCCATGAAAACGACGTTCCTTTGTTTGTGTGCGGCGCTCGCGGCGGCGCTCGTCATTATCGGGTGCCGCGGCGAGCCGCGGCTCACCATTGCCTTCACCGGCGACGACCGGGGCTGGGTCGTCCCCTCGGGTTGAGGAGAGAGCGCCACGGGCGGCGTGGCCCGGCGGGCCACGGCGATCAGAGCTCAGCGCTCGCTCGATCCGGCTCTCCTTGTTCTCTCGGCCGGCGACTTCTGCGACGAGACGGGCATCGTCGAGATGTACCGGAGCCGGTTCCTCGCGCGGACGATGGTGGAGATGGGCTACGACGCGGTGGCCGTCGGCGAGCGGGATCTGACCTACGGGACCCGCGAGCTCAAGGCGGACAGGGAGGCGGGCCTCCCGCTCATCTGCGCGAATCTCTACGAGGGAGGATCCCGCATCTTTCCGTCGTACGTGATCCGGAAGGTTCACGGCGCGAGGGTCGGCATCCTGGCGCTCCTCGGCGAGAAGCCCCGGGAGCTCGCGGGCGTCGAGGTCCGCGACCCCGCTCTCGAGGGGCGCGCGGCGCTCGCGAAGCTGCGAAGGCAATGTGACGTGGTCATACTGCTCGCGCACATGGAGCGCGAAAAGCTCCTCGAGATTCTCCCGGCGCTCGCCGGAATCGACATCGTCATCCGCGGGCACGTGCACGAGGGGGAGAAGACCCGCGCGAGCTGCGCCGACACGCTCCTCGTCGCGCGGGAGAATTTCCCGCTCCCCGTCTTCTGCGCCGGCGACCGCGCGAGATGCCTGGGGGTCGTGACGATCAGGGGGGCCGGCGGCGCCGGGCCTCCCGTCGTCGAGAGCACGCTCATCCATCTCGATCGAAGCATCCCCGACGACCCCGCGACGGCGGAGCGGCTCGCCGCGTACCGGAACGAGGAGGCCCTGAAGCAGAAGGAAGTGCAGCTGTCGAAGTCGCTCTCGAGAGACGAGACGACGGGCAGGCTCGTCGAACGCTATCTCGGTATGGACGTGTGCGGCAGGTGCCACGCGGACCTCATGCCGCGCTTCGTCGCGACCCGGCATTTCCGGGCCCTCGAAACGCTGCGCGAGCACGGCGCGGAGACGAAACCAGAATGCCTCGCCTGCCACGCGACGGGCTACGGAAGGCCCACGGGGTACGATCCGGCCGCGGTGAAGGAAGGGGCGCCGAATCTCCAGGGCGTCCAGTGCGAGGCGTGCCACGGGCCCGGAACGTTGCACGAGCGCGACGGCTCCTACGTGACGTCGGCGCGCCGGTCGTGCCGCGTCT
>JBEKAW010000145.1:0-6900 GCA_050015715.1 Candidatus Krumholzibacteriaceae bacterium | reverse complement strand
CGACATCAGCTTCCCAGTTGAACAGTTTCGGTCTGGATTTCCAGAAGAACGGATACATCTGGAACAAGGCGCTCGCCCTCAAGGATTCGGACGGCGACGGGTTCCCGAACGGTGTCGAGCTCAGCGATGAAAACGGCGACGGGCTGCCGGACAGCGGATTCGAGCGGAGCAATCCGGGCGACCGTATGAATACACCGAACACGATCAACCAGGGAACGTGGAGCTTGCTGAAATCGCTTTTCGAGGACTGATATAAAGGCCGAGGGACTTTCATCCGCATTCGCCGCCCGCCGGTTCGGGGCGGCTTTCGTTTGCCGCAAATATCATTTGCCTTGAGGTCATCCTTGCCCTAGACTGCGGAAGGTTTTTCACATTCCACGGGAGCAAACGCAATGCCTGCTACGGTGATCGTCGGCGGTCAGTGGGGTGATGAGGGGAAGGCGAAGATCGTCGACTTCCTCATGCACGATCACGACGTCGTCATGAGATTCCAGGGAGGCGCCAACGCCGGCCACACGGTCGTCACCGACGCCGGGCGGTTCGCGTTTCACCAGGTTCCGTCGGGGATACTGTACCCGAACGTCTCCGGGATTCTCGGAAACGGAATGGTGATCGATCCGTTCGCGCTCCTCGCGGAGCTGAAGGAGCTCATGACCCGCGGCGTGGACGTGACGGGACGCCTTTTCGTGAGCTCCGCCGCGCAGATCGTGATGCCGTACCACCGGCTGCTCGACAATCTCTCCGAAACCGATCGCAAGGACGGCAGCATCGGGAGCACGGGCAGAGGGATAGGTCCCTCGTACGCCGACAAGCACATGAGGAGCGGGCTGCGGATGGGCGAATTCTTAAGCGACAAGACCGAGCTCTTCGATCGCGTCAAGGCGAAGGTGGAGGCCGGCAATCGCATGCTCGCGGTGTTCGGAGGCCCGCCCCTTTCGAGCGAGAAGATCGCGAGCGATTTCGTCAACATCAGGGATATCGTCGCGTCGTTCGTCGTCGACACGCAGGAGCTCGTTCACGGCTTGAAGGCGCAGGGGAAGCGCATTCTCCTCGAGGGCGCCCAGGGAACGCTTCTCGACATCGATCACGGCACGTATCCGTTCGTGACCTCGAGCTCGTGCGCCGTCGGCGGGGCCGTGACGGGCACCGGACTCTCGCCGCGGGATATCGGCCCGGTGATCGGCATCTTCAAATCGTACGTCACGCGTGTCGGAAACGGCCCGTTTCCCACGGAGGCGGGAGGGCCCGAGGGGACCGAGCTGCGGGAGCGGGGCAAGGAGTACGGCACGACGACGGGCCGTCCACGCAGGTGCGGGTGGTTCGATCTCGTCGCGGCGCGCTATTCGGTGCTCCTCAACGGCTACGACGAGATCGCGATGACGAAGCTCGACGTCATTTCGGGACAGCCCCGGGTGCGGCTGTGCGTCGCGTACGAGATGAACGGGAAGAAGGTGACGAGCTTCCCCCAGAGCTTCGACGCGCTCGCGGGATGCACGCCGGTGTACGAGGACGTGCCGGGCTGGAGCGACGCGGAAATCAGGGTCGACCGGTACGAGGCGCTTCCCGACGGCGCGCGGCGTTTCATAGAGCGTATCGAGAAGGAGCTCGGAGTCCGCGTATCATTCATATCGACGGGTCCGGCCCGGGCAGAGACGATCATCAGAACCCGAGCCTATTCAATTGACAGAAAATAGCGGAATCGCTATCTTGCATTGCCTCGGAACGGGTGGTGCGGCGGGGCGGGAGATCGCGACAAACCTCGAGTGTATGGGCCGCTAGCTCAGTCGGTTAGAGCACCTGCCTTTTAAGCAGGGGGTGCCGGGTTCGAGTCCCGGGCGGCTCACTTTTCATTTTATTCCAATGCAGTGACATAGAGAGAATTCGCGGCGGGGTCGATTTCGCCCATTCATGAGTGCCGCCGTCGCGTGACCGCGCTGATAGATGCCGAGCGCCGGTCGAGCGAACGAACGAGAAACTGGAGAGGCCGTGGCCAGACAGGGCGAAAATACGCCGTGCTACGGCGGCACGAATGTGGTACAATAAACACCGCGGAGGTAACCCATCATGAAAACTTGGATCATCGCGGCGCTGGCCGTATCGATCGGCTCGGCCGTCGTTTCTCCCGGAGCGCACGGGCGGACCTGGCATGTGAACGCGGCCGGCACGGGGGACGCGCCTTCAATTGCCGCCGCGCTCGACAGCTGCGTGGCGGGAGACAGCGTTCTCGTGGCGGCGGGGAACTATCAAATCGATTCCAACCTGCTCATCGGGGAGCGAGTCACGCTCGTGAGCCAAGCTGGCGCCACGGCCACTGTTCTCGAACACTCGGGGGCGGCGACGGTCGGGGTGTTCGTCGGCACGGAATCGGTCGTGGAGGGATTCACCCTCAAATCGGTGTTTTTCGGCGAAGGAATGAGCTTCGGCCACGGGGGAAGAATATCGAATAATATTCTCCGCGGTAGCGGCAACCCGAACGAATACGCGATGCTTTTTTGGGAGTTCGGAGGCATGACGATCTCGGGAAATTGCATATACTCCTACGGCGGCGGCATCATTCTTATGGAGAGTTCTCAATTCATCTTCGATCATAATACCATCACTGCCTGCGGGACCGCCCTTTCGCTCGACGGAACCTATCCCTGGAACACGATCCGAAACAACCTCATTGTCGGGAACAAATACGGGATCGATTTGAGCGGGGGAGTCGCCGGGGACGTTTCATGCAACGACGTGTTCGGGAACTCCGTCGCCAACTACCTGCAGGGGACGGATCCCACCGGGACGAACGGCAATGTAAGCGTTGATCCCCAGTTCTGCGCGGTCGATCCCTCCGGCTCAGGGAACTTTCTTCTCCAGAGCGACTCTCCCTGCGCCCCCGGCCATCACCCGAACGGGACCTCGTGCGGATTGATCGGTGCCTATCCAGTCGGGTGCGGGGCGGTCTCGGTCAAACCGGCGACTTGGGGAACCATAAAGTCGATCTTCCGCTAAGAGCTTGCAGGCAGGGGGTGCCGGGTTTGAGTCCCGGGCGGCTCACTTTTCCATTCCACCTTGAGTGCCCGAAAAGTGTCCAAAGTCGCAAGTTTGCCGTCAAACCAACAGTAGGAATTCGTTTCAAGGGAGGATCGGTCATGGCGAGAGCGATCGTGTTCGTGCTCTTCTTCATCGGCGCCGCCTTCGTCGGTCCGGCGTCGCTGCACGCGAGCTGGGACTACAACGGCATCCCGGTCTGCGCTGGAGAGGGAGATCAGTTCATCCCCCAGGTATGCCCGGATGGCGCGGGGGGCGCCTATGTCGCATGGATGGATCACAGAGGGGGCGGCATCCACGTCTACGCGCAGAGGATAGATGACCAGGGTAATGCGGTCTGGCAATTGAACGGTCTCCTGATAGGGGAGTCCCTGAGCCCCGCCTATCCGGCGCACGGCTTCGGTCAGGAGCTCAAGTCCGATGACCACGGCAACATGATCATCGCATGGGACGGCGTCTTGAACGGCGTTACGGGCGTCTACGGCCAGAAGATCGATCAATCGGGCAATTTTCTGTGGGGGGCGCAAGGAGTGCTTCTCTCCCCGACGGTGTCTCACCAGACAGACATCGTGGCCACCCTCGATTCGGATGGAGGGATTATCGTCGCATGGGCGGATGCCCGGACTGCGGCCCCCTCGCTCACGAACATCTATGCCCAGCGTGTTGACAAGGACGGCAACGTCCTCTGGGGTCCGAACGGCATTTTGATCGGGAGCGGGGTGAGCCCCCAGACTGTGGCCCAGATCGTCACGGACGGCGCCGGGGGGGCCATCGTCGCGTGGATGCAATTCGACTCCATGAAGGGCGACTGGGATATATATGGCCAGCGTGTCGACGCGGGCGGCGCGGCGCTCTGGTCGGCGGCAGGTATGCCGGTGTGCACCGCGCCGGAGGATCAGGATCTTTGGTATTACACGCCGATCGTTCCCGTGCCGGACGGGAAGGGGGGCGCTATCATCGCGTGGCGTGATAATCGGACTTTCAATTCGAGCATATACGCGCAACGAATTGACAGAAACGGGTACCGATGCTGGGCGCTGAATGGAATCGCGATCAGTCTCGATAACTGGGCCGCGGGCTGCGTCATGAAGCCGGATGGGATGAGCGGAGCATTCATAACCTGGTACGAAGCGCACGGGGGCCAGAATGACATCTATGCCCAGAGGGTGGATTCAAGCGGCGCGGCCAAATGGGACACCTACGGTAAAATAATCTGCGACGCGCCCGGCGCGCAAGTGTACCCCGGCATCGAAACGGACGGGGCCGGGGGCGTCGTTATCACGTGGCAGGACGCGCGAAACGGCAATAACGTCGTCTATGCTCAGCGGCTCGCTCCCGACGGGATGAGGCTCTGGAACTTCACCGGCGCACCAGTTTGCATTCAAGCCTCGGAGCAAACGTTCGCCGAGGTCGCCTATGTCGGCAACGGGGAGTCTATCTTCGCCTGGGGGGACAAGCGTTCGGGCAATTTCGACGTATATGCCAACAAGCTCGATGCCACCGGGCACGTGCTGGGGCCGATCGCAACGCTCGTCACCGGTTTCTGGGCGAGCGTGCGCGACATGGCGGTCGAGGTCGCCTGGGGCGTCTCGCAGAGCGTCGATGGAAGCAGATTCATCGTGATGCGCTCGGAAGGCCCGCTCGGGAGCTATACGGACATCTCGACGCTGGAAGGAACGAGAGGCAATCTCGACTACCGTTTCACGGATACTGCGTGCGAGCCGGGGAAGTCGTATCGATACCGGGTGGATCTGGCGACGGAAGCGGGGCGCGAAACCCTGTTCGAGACGGACGCCGTCTCATTGCCCGTGATGCCGGTGTCGCTGTACCAGAACCATCCGAACCCGTTCAATCCGTCCACGGCGATCAGCTACTATCTTCCCGCTGAAACGTCCGTGACGCTGAACGTATACGACGTCTCCGGCAGGCTGGTCTCGCGGCTATCCGATCGAACCCGGGAGCAGCGGGGAGTGCACACCGCCACGTGGGACGGGTCCGATCTTCATGGCCGGGCGGTCGGTTCTGGAGTCTACATCTACCGGTTGCGGGCCGGGGACAGGACGATGTCCCGGAAGATGATTCTCTTGAAATGATTTCTGGAGATGCCTCACTCGGCGAAGGTCGCCGATCTCTCGAGAAGGGACGCCAGCTCGCGGGGATCGGCGCCGTCCATGAGTGACGAGCGTTCCTCGATGGAAGCGCGCTCGAGAAACCGGGCCTTCTCCTTGAGCGACGCGCGCGCCATGAACGCGGTCTTTTCGGGGAAACTCATCCGGTCGACGAGCACCGCCCTCTCCTGAAGCGACGCTCTGTCGATGAGCGCCGCGCGCTCCTGCATCGATGCGCGTTCGAGGATGATCGCGGCCCGCTGCTGCACCGGCATCTTGTCGAATGTGTCGAGCCCGATCGATGCCCGCACCAAAATCGCGGTCTTCTCGGCGAGCGGCAGGCGGTCGAACAACGTCACGCGTTCCTGAATCGTCGCAAGATTGAAGAGAGACGCCTTCTCCTCCACCGTCGCCCTGTCGACAAGCGTCGCCTTCTCGATGAGGGAGCTCCGGCCGAGAAGCTCCACCCATTGCTTCGGGGTCGCGCGCTCGAAGAAGGCCGCTTTCTCCTCGTCCGTCGCGCGCTCCATCAGGAGTGCCTTTTCGAGCGGAGTGGCGCGTTTCACGATTGTTGACCGCTCCTCGAGAGAGGCGCGCTCCGCAAGGGTGGAGCGTTCCTTTTCGCTCACGCGATCCAGAAACACGGCCTTCTCGTCCGGCGAGGCCTTCTCGATAAGGAGCGCCTTCCCCTGCAGCGATGCGTGCGCGTCGAGAATGGCGGCCTTCTCCCGCACACCAAGTGTGTCGAACGCCTCCGGCGTGAGGGAGGCGCGGCCGAGAAGCGCCCCCTTCTCGGGGGGCTCGAGATGTTCGAACATCGTCACCTTCTCCTGAATCGTCGCGCCCTCGAAGAATAGAACCTTCTCGCGCGGGGATGCGCGATCGATGAGGGCGGCCCGCTGCTCGAGAGGGGCGCGGTCGAGGAGCTCGCATGCGGGCTTCACGGTCGTTCTTCCCAGGATCAATGCGAGTGTCTCGGACGAAAGAAATTCCACGAACGAGGCCTTCCCGGCGCTCGTGCACCGTTCCATCATGGAAACACCGACCGAAGGGCTCGCGCGCTCGATAAGCGAGGCCTTTTCCTCCGGTGAGGCTGCCTCGACGAGGGACGCGAGAGTCTGAACGCTCATGCGCTCGGCGAGGAATTCAGCGCGTTCGTTGAGGGCGAGCCCGTTGAATGTCCTCTCGGCGGTCGAGACCCGTTCCATCAGAGCCGCCTTTTCGGCGCTCGGAAGTCGCTCGAACATCGCGCAGCGCTCCTGGGCCGTGGCGAGCGGGAAGAGCGCGGTCTTCTCCTCGAGCGAGGTCTTATCGATAAGGGAATCCGCGTATCTGATCGAAGCACGCTCGATCATGGATGCCTTCTCCTCCGGCGTCGTGCGGTCGAAGAGCGCGGCCTTCACCTCGAGCGGCGAGCTTTTGACAAGAGAGGCACGCTCATCAACGGTCGCGCATCCCATGAGCGCCGCCTTCACATGGACCGGTACGCGCTCGAGAAAGGCCGCCTTCTCCGTGACGGAGGCGCGGGAAACGAGAGCGGCCTTCTCGTCAATGGTCGCTCTCCCGAGGAGCGCCGCCCTGTCCGGCGCGGGTGTTCTTTCGAGGAGAGCTGACTGCTCTTTCACCGGAGCGCGTTCGAACGAGTCCGCGGTCGTCGCGGCGTGCTCGAGAATCGTGGATCTCCCTGAAAGCGGGAGCCGTTCGAAGAGCGCCACGCGGTCGGCGGGCCTCGCGAGCCGCACGAGGAGCGAGCGCTCGACGA
>JBEKAW010000144.1:0-6936 GCA_050015715.1 Candidatus Krumholzibacteriaceae bacterium | reverse complement strand
TCGCGAACGCGGGGAAGCTCAAGAAGCACGGGGCGTGAGCCGGAACGTGGACGCTATCTTTTCGAGGTTGTCCATGTTGACCCTGTCCTCCCGCGCGTCGACGCCCCCCTCCGTGCTGAGCCTGATCGCGTAGAGCTTGCCGCCGCGGATCACGAGGGCCCACGTCCACGTGCCGCTGCCGGAGAGACCGGCGTCCTTCTTGTATTTCCACGTTCCGTACTGGGCGACGGCCTGTTCGCCGCCGATGTCGATGCGCGTCGAACCGGCCGTGTCCATCTCGCGAATCCCCGTCTCGACGTACCGCTTCACGACGTCGGCGACGTCCTGGACGATCACCTCGCGGCTCGACGTCTGCTTCCACTGCGTGTCGATCTCGAGGGCCGCGGTCTTCACCGCCGCGTCCCACCGGATGAAGCCGAGTTTCGGGGAGCCGCCCCCGTCCATGACCTGGAAATCCGCCGGCAGATCGAAGGTAAAATCGGGTCGCACGATGAGCGGGACCTCGTGTCGGTAGACCGCCTGCACGTTGAATGGAAGAATGTTCGGCTGCAGGTACCCTTCCGCGCCCGGCATGACGAACGTCTTCGCGGCATCCTCCATGGAAATCATGTGCCGTATATCCTGCTCGCACTCGTTCCGGATCCGCGTGATGTAATTCTTCTCGCTTTCGAGCATCTCCTTGCCGCACACCTTCCCCTGGCCGGGAACGATGTAGCTGATGCGCATTTCGGCGAGCCGGTCGAGCGTCTTGACCCAGTTGTCGTAATCGGCTCCCGGGTCCCCCATGTTGGCATGGTAGCCGTTGCTGACGAGTCCGCCGACGAACGCGATCTTTCCCTTGGGAACGAGCACGACGCAGTCGCCGGCCGTGTGCGCGGGCCCGAGGCAGCGAATCACGACCGTGACGCCGCCGAGATCGATCTTCTCGTTGTCGGTGACGGTCGTGTCGGGCAGCACGATCTTGACGTCCTTGAGCATTTCGTACGTGCCCGCGCTCCGCTGCCGGTAGAAATCGAGATACGCGGGGGAGTACTTCTCGAGCGCCGTGCGCGTCTCGGGGCGCGCCATGATCACGGCGCCCTGCGCCTTGAAAACCATGTTGCCCCACGCGTGATCGGGATGGTAGTGCGTGTTGACGACGTACTTGACCGGCGCCTTCGTGACGGACCGGATCGCCTCGAGGAGCATGTTCGCCAGGGTCGGCGTGTACCGGGTGTCGATCACGAGAACGCCGTCACGGCCGACGACGAAACCGCTGTTCGCCCCGAGCCCCTCGGACGCCGTCGGCCCGGTCGCGATCATCGCGTACACGTGGTCCGAGAGTTTCACGAGCCCCGTCTTGTCGACGTCCGGCTTTCCGCAGGCCGAGAGAGTCGCGAGCGCGGCGGCGAGAGCGAATACAGCGAGCGGTCGTTTCATGCGTGAGCTCCTTCGGTTTCGAATGCAGTGCCCCCTCTCAGGGAGCGTGCGGCGGCCGGAGCTCCCGGGCTCCGAAGAGCACGAGATCCCCCGAGCCGTAGAGCACCTTTATCTCGAACGGGAAATCTTCGGCCGCGCGCAGCGACGCGAGATCCCGCGCCGAAGACAGAAAGATCATACGGGGATTCTCCGCGAGCGCCGCCGCGACCTCGGCGACGCTCCCGCGCGGCTTCTCGAGCGAGCGGCCGCCGTAGAAGAGCATCCGGGCGCACTGCTGGCGGTAGGGTTGGGCGAAGTTTCCGATGCGCTCGGTCTCCGGCGTGAGCCGGGCCGCCATCCTCGCGACGTCCTTGATCGGATCGTTCACGATTCGCCGGACCACGATCGGCGTCGCGACGACGAGAAGCATGAAGAGGCAGAAGAGCGCGGTCATGACGTGGTTGAGGGTCCAGACGCGCCTGGCGAGATCCGCCCCGGGCCGCTGAAGCCAGCGGGCGATCTCGCGCGCGGAGATGATCGAGACGAAGGGAAGAACGGGAAGGAACGGGGAGAGATGCGCCGCGCCCCCGAGCGAGAGGGGAAGAAAGACGACCGCCGCGAAAATGAAGAGGGCGCCGTCCACGCCTTCCACGAGCGCCTCGCGCCGCCGCCGCCCCGTGAGCGACACGACCTTGATGAACGCGCCGGTCGCCAGCACCGACCAGGGGAGCGTTCTGAACCATACGTTCTTGAAGGCGTCGAGCACGAGCGACGGGGCGGCCGCCGACGGCCGGACGACCCGGGCGAGCGGGGCCCACAATGCGTTCTCGAAAAAGCCCTGTCCGCTCCTCATCGTCTCCGGAAGGAGCCATAGCCCGCCGACCGCGACGCCGACGAGAGTCGCGAGATAGAATCCTCCCGACCGCAGGAGCACGCGCCGCTTCCCGTCGGCGAGCGAGGCGAGGAACGCGCCGGCGATGACGAAGAAGCCGCCCGCCCCCGCGCTCAACACGCACCCGGCGACGGCCGCCTCCCACAGAATGAGCCCGATCCGGCCGGACGGGAGATACAGCCATCCGAGGAGCGCGACCGCAGCGCAAAAGGCGAACGGAAGCCCGAGCGTGATGTGCGGGGCCAGTTTGGCGTAGAGCGGGGTCGAACCGAGCACGGCCGCCGAGAGAAAGCCCGTCGCCGTGGCGAGGGTCCCCCAGTGCGTCCGGCGATCCGCTTGCGCATTCGTTCCCGCGTCAGCTTCTGGACCGGTTTCCGTGGTGGACTCGCGGGCGGTCCCCGGGAGGCACCAGTCCTGCGACGCGAGCCTCCCCGCGTGATACAGGATGAAGAGCGTGAGAACGGACATGGCCAGGAATGCGAATCGAGCGGCGAACTCGTTCGTGCCGAAGAGCCGGCAGAAAATCGCAATGAGCCATGGACCCAAGGGCGGCGTGTCGTGGACCGGTTCGCCGTCGAAATGCATGGTGACGGCGGCGCCCGTCGTCACGATCTCGCGCCCGGTCTCGGCGATGACCGCTTCGTCCGAGGCGGGAAGCGTCCCCTGCCACGTGCCCCACACCGTTATGACCGAGACGGAAAGAAAAAAGAGGAGCGCGAGAAAACGTCCTCGCCCCTCCTCCGACGTGAAAAACGGAAGCTCAGCCAATCCTTGCCCCCTTTGCGTTCCTTCCGCCGGCACGGGCGGGACTGCGACCGGGCATAAAACCGCCGGGCACGCCGCGTCGGACCATGCCCGGCTCATAGTGTAGGATATTTACCGCTTCGCTTCCAGAAATCTTTGCGGCCGGCGGCCGTCGCGCCGACGACGGCCCGGCGGCGCCTCCGCGGAGCGCCCTATTTCGCGAGCGCCTTGTCGATGAACTCCTTGAGGTGGTTCTTGGGCACGGCCCCCGACATCGTGTCGATCTCCGCGCCCCCCTTGAATATCTTGAGCGTCGGGATTCCCATGATCCCGTACTTGATCGCGACGTTCTGGGCCTCGTCGGTATTGAGCTTCACGAACTTCACCGTGCCGGCGTATTCCCCGGCGAGCTCCTCGAAAATGGGGCCGAGGAACTTGCACGGCCCGCACCACGGCGCCCAGAAATCGACGATCACGGGGACCGGCGCCTCGAGCACCTCGTTCTGCCAATCCTTCTCCCCCACCTGCAGAATGTTCGCTCCCATCACGCCTCCTTCGCGTTTCTTGATTTCGACACGTTGTCTCTGCCTTCACAATTGCTCAGACAATTGAGCATGCGAATGACGTTCCGCTCCTTGAGACTGTAATATATATGCGGAACCTCCTTCCGGCTCATCACGATATTGCTGAGCCGCAGGATCTTGAGCTGCTGCGATACGAGCGATTGTTTGAGCCCCGAAATCGAGCAAAGCTCGGTCACGGTGCGCTCGCCCCGGGCAAGGATGTTGACGATCCTCAGACGCGCCGGGCTCGCGAGCGCCTTGAGAACCTCGGCGAACCGCTCGATGTCGGCCCCCGCGAGGGGTTCTCGTTCGTTTCCGGCAATCACGTTCTTCACTCGCCCGCCTCCATTCACATATTAATATATCATAATACTTCAATTCGTCAAGAGGCCTTTCGGGAGATTCTGGACGGGGCCGGACGGCCCGTGTAGAATGCGTCGTATGAAAATGCGTTTCGCGTGCGCCTGCATTCTCGTCGGCATTCTCGCCGGGCCCGGATTCTCGCGCCCGCGCGTCGGGATCGCCCTGAGCGGGGGCGGCGCCCGGGGGCTCGCCCACATCGGCGTCCTCAAGGTCATCGAGGAGGCGGGCATCCCCGTCGACGTCGTCGCGGGCACGAGCATGGGCGGCATCGTCGGCGGGCTCTATTCGATCGGCTACACACCGGCCGAGATAGAGCGGATCGTCACCTCCGCCGACTGGAGCGAGCTCCTGAGCGACCGCCTG
Source organism: Candidatus Krumholzibacteriaceae bacterium (assembly GCA_050015715.1). Classification (GTDB taxonomy): domain Bacteria; phylum Krumholzibacteriota; class Krumholzibacteriia; order Krumholzibacteriales; family Krumholzibacteriaceae; genus SSS58A. The sequence goes on along the minus strand of JBEKAW010000144.1, from coordinate 2,613 downwards.
GCGCGCAGGGAGCTCCCCATGAAGAACAGGAAGAAGGACGACCGCTACCTTCTCTCCTTTCCGGTCGTGCAGGGACGCGTGAAGCTGCCCGCGGGCCTCATCAGCGGACAGAGAATCTACAACATGTTCGTGCGTCTCGCATGGCCGGTCCTCGAGGTGAACGACTTCAAGAGATTCCCGCGGCCCTTCGCGTGCGTCGCGACCGACATCGTGAACGGCACGGCGGTCGTGCTGGACCACGGGTACCTCCCCGACGCGCTGCGGGCGACCATGTCGGTGCCTTCCATCTTCATTCCCGTGCGGCTCGGGAGCAGGGTCCTCGTCGACGGCGGGATCGTGCGAAATCTTCCCGCCGAGGACACCAAGAATCTCGGCGCCGACATCGTCATCGGCGTCGACGTGGGCGAGAAGCTCCTTCCCGCGGACAAGCTCGGAACCCTCTCCGAGATAATGACCCAGGCCGTCGACGTGACCCGCGAGCCCGGCCATCTGAAAGAGATGGCTCTGTGCCGCATCCTCATTGCGCCCGACCTCGACGAGTACCGGACGTTCGACTACGGCAAGGTCCGCGAGATCATCGCCCGGGGAGAAGCGGCGGCGCGCGAGCACATGGGCGAGCTCCGCGCCCTCGCCGATTCGATCAAGGCCCTCGCCGGGACCGTCCCGGACTCGACCATCGCGGGCGCCCGACGCGCCGCAGCCGATACGACCGCCACCGGCGTCGACGCGCACGCGTGCGCCGTCAACCTCCGTCTCGGCGGCGGGGCCGTCACGTGCGGCGCCGTTCAGATCGAGGAAGTGGAGATCCGCGGGCTGCACGACGTCTCGTCGCGCGCCGTGCTCGCGGAGCTCGGCGTGAGGCCGCCCGCGCTCGTCACGGTCGACGAGCTCGAGAGCGCCGTCAACCGGCTTTACAGCAGCGGTTTCTTCACCGATCTCAGCTACCGTTTCGAGGAAACGCCGCGCGGGAGAAAGCTCGTCGTCGTCGTCAGGGAAAACAGCAGCATCCTCCTCAACACGGGGCTCCGGTACGACACTCAGTGGGGCCCTTCGCTCCTCCTCAACGCGTCGGCGAGGAACGTCTTCGGGCACGCGTCGCAGTTCGATTTCGACCTGCTTCTCGGGGGCAGAAAGAGATTCACCGGGGAATATTCGGTACACACCGGTATCGAGCGAAGCGTCGGCGTCAGGGCGGACGTCGACTACATCGACGACCACATCGACGAATATGACCTCGGCGAACGGGTGAGCCAGTGGCGCACGCAGAGCACGCGCGGCGGATTCCTTGTCGAGACGCTTCTCTCGAGCGTCTTTTACGCCGCCGGGGGAATAAACATGGAATGGTACCGGACGAGCCCCGACGTCGCGCCGGCGGAATTGGGCGTCGAGACGGGACGCATCGCGTTCGTCTCGGGGGATCTCTGGTTCGACACGCTCGACCGCTCGTGGTTCCCGCGGCGAGGCGGCCTTCTCAGAATCCGCGGCGAGGCGGCGGGCGCGGCCCTCGGCGGAGACGCCTCCTTCAACAGGGTCGCCGTCACATGGCAATTCGCGATACCCGTTCACCGTCGCGCGACCTTTGGCGGGGACGCCTTCTTCGGGGTTACGACACACGGACCCGCGCCGCTCCATTACAATTTCTTCATCGGGGGAATCAACTCGTACAACGTGTTCCAGGGGGACCGCACGTCTACATTCTACGGTTACCATAATCAGGAGCTCTCGGGGCCGAACGCATTCATGGCCGGGATCCACCTGCAGATCGAACCGGCGAACCACTGGTACTTCATCGCGAGCGTGAATGCGGGGAGCGCCGAAGCCGAGAGAAAGGATCTCTTCGAGCGCGACGTGCTGCACACGGGAGGCGCCTTGACTCTCGGCACCGAAACGCGCGCGGGGCCCGCGGCGCTCTCCTTCACGTACAGCGAACGGAACAATCTCGGATGGTTCTTCAGCGTAGGCTTTCCGTTCTAGCAAAGGAGCATCACGTTCCATGCATTTTGAATATCCCCCGACGCTCAAGCTCGCGAATCTCCCGACGCCCGTCGAACGGATGCGGCCGGTGCCTGAATATCCCGACCTCCCGAACGTTTACATCAAGCGCGACGACCTTACGGGCGCCGCGCTCTCGGGCAACAAGGTCCGCAAGCTCGAGTTCGCCCTCGCGGAGGCGGCGGCGGTGGACGCGCGGACCGTCATCACGTGCGGCGGCATCCAGTCGAACCACGCGCGGGCGACGGCAGTAGCCGCGGCGAGGCTCGGCCTGAAGTCCGTGCTCGTCCTGCGCGGCGCCGCGCCGGAAGAGAGCGACGGCAACGTGCTCCTCGACCGGCTTGCCGGCGCCGAGATCCGTTTCATCTCGCAGGACGAATGGCCGCGCGTGAATGAAACAATGGCCGGCATCGCCCTCGAGCTCGCCGCCTCGGAGCAGGAGGCGTACGTGATCCCCGAGGGCGCTTCGTATCCGCCGGGAGTCTTCGGATACATACGGGCGGCGCAGGAGATCGCGGAGACCGAGAAGGCGCTCGGCGTCGAGTTCGACTCGATCGTCGCGGCGGTCGGAAGCGGCGGGACATACGCGGGGCTCGCCTATGGAAAGAGAATCTTCGGTCT
>JBEKAW010000143.1:0-6995 GCA_050015715.1 Candidatus Krumholzibacteriaceae bacterium | reverse complement strand
CCGTGTACGACATTCTCAAGGACATCGACGCGAACGGCATAACGCCCGCCGAGCTCGCGAAGGCGCAGAACCAGATTGCCGCCGATTTCTACCGCAGCATGCAGACGGTGAACGGCAAGGCGCGCAAGATCGGCACCTACGAGATCTTCTTCGGCGATTTCAACGAGATGCTCAAGGTGCAGGACCGCTACCGCGCCGTCACGATCGACGACGTGAAACGCATAGCGCACGAATACCTGACGCAGAGGAATCGCAGCGTCGTCACGCTCGTCCCCGGGGCCTAGGGCCGGCCGGGTCAATGGACATGGAACGGATCGAAACGAAAAGGGCAGGCGATATGAAGAAAATGGTGCTCCTCGCGACGGCGGCGCTCCTCGTTCTCGCTCCGGCGCTCGCCATGGCGGAAACGGGCGCGGTGAAGCTTCCGCCGTACAAGGAATATTCGCTCAAGAACGGGCTCAGGGTCTTCATCATGGAGACGCACGAGTTGCCCCTCGTGTCGCTCCAGCTCCTTCTGCCGGCGGGCTCCGCGACGGATGAGCCCGGCGCGGAGGGCGTCGCGAACCTGACCGGGCGCCTCCTGACAAAGGGCGCGGCGGGGCTCACGGCGAACCAGATCGCGGAGTCGATCGAAGAGGTGGGCGGCGCCGTCAACGTCGACGCCGGCCGCGACTACGCGACGGTGAACGGCGATTTCCTCGCGAAGGACCTCGAGCGGGGCCTCGATATCATGGGGAAGATCGTGCTGTCGGCCGATTTTCCGAAGGAGGAGGTCGATCGCGAGAAGGGTCTCGTCGTCGCCGAGATCCAGGCGACGAGAGAAGAGCCGTCCGCGATCGCCTCGCGCGAGTTCATTCGAGTGCTCGGCGCCCGGCATCCGTACGCGCATCCGGTCAACGGGAGCGAGGAGAGCGTGGGCTCCTTGACGCGCGAAAAGGTGCTCGCGTTCTACAAGTCTCACTACGTTCCCGCGGGCGCGATTCTCGCGGTCGTCGGCGACGTGGACGGCGGCGCCGCGCTCGGGCTCGTCAAGGCGAAGTTCGGCGGCTGGCGCGGGGAGGGGGCCACGGCGGCCGCGATTCCCGTCCTCACGCCGACGAAGCTGCCGGGCCGCACGCTCTTCGTCATCAACAAGGACGACGCGACCCAATCGCAAATCAGGATCGGGAACCTCTCGGTCGGGCGCAACACGCCCGACTACTTTCCGCTCCTCGTGACGAATTCGGTCCTCGGCGGGGGCTTCACGTCGCGGCTTGTGGACGAGATCCGCATCACGAGAGGACTTTCGTACGGCGCGCGGAGCGGTCTCGACCAGCTCAAGGCGGGCGGGATCTTCGGCGTCTACACGTTCACGAAGAACAAGACGCTCCGCGAGACGATCGACGTCGCGCTGGATCAGCTCAAGAAGATCCGCACCGAGAGGATCCCGGACGCCGAGCTCGCGAAGGCGAAGAGGTACATCACGGGGCTTTTCCCGTTCAACCTCGAGCGAAACGCCGATCTCGCGGGCTGGATCACGGACCTCACGTACTACGATCTGCCGCTGACGTTCGTCGAGACGTACTGCCCCAACGTCGAGAAGGTCACGGCCGACGACGCGCAGCGCGTCGCCCAGCGGGAGATGTGGGTCGACGACAACCTGATTCTCGTGCTCACGAAGTACGAGGAGACGAAGGATCAGCTCGCGGGGCTCGGGAAGATCGAGACGATCAACGTCGATCAGGTGAAATAAGCCCCATTGACCAGATTTGCTGTTTGATACCCTCGGTGAAGGATCTCGGTGAGTAGCCGAGATCCTTCGTCGTTTCCGAGTAGTCGCAGCGCTTGTCCTCGCGCAGCCTTCGCATCATCTCGAGCGTGAGAGCGGGGTGGCGGAGGGTCTTGTCGTTGAGGGCCGCGGCGGCCTCCGCGAGGGCGAGCGGAACCGGCACGACGAGGGTGCTCTTCCCGAGAATCCCCGAAACGATGTTCACCATCTCGCGGAGCGTATGGGCGCTTTCGCCCGGAACGTTGTAGCTTCTGCCGAGGCTCGCGGGGGATTTGAGCGCCGCGACGATGCAGGAGGCGACGTCGTCGACGTGCACGGGCTGAAACATCGAGGCGCCGCCCGGCAAGAGAAGCACCGGCGATCTCCGTATCGCGCCGATGAAAAGCCGGAAGAGCCTGTAGCCGGGGACTCCGTAGATAATGGTAGGACGGAGAATCGTGAACGGAACTCCCGAGCGCGCGATGACGCGTTCGGTCTCTTCAATCTCCTTCGCCTTGTCCCATGTTCTGGAATAGACGCGCGTCGAGCTCACGGCGATGAGCCGCTTCATCCCGGCGCAGCCTTCGAGCACGGCGCCCGTGTGAAATATCGACGAGATGTGGATGACGACGGGCTGTCCCTGGTAGACCTTCCTCAGGCTCCCGGCGCTCGAGGCGTCGCCGCCGGCGATTTTCACGCCGAAAGGCAGAAGCCGCTCGCCGCGGCCGCCGGGACGGCAGAGGCAGGTGATCGGAACGCCGCGAAAGGCCTCGTCCGCGGCGAGAAGCCGCAGGAGCGCCTGGCCGGTGGCGCCGGTTCCGCCCGTTATGAAGATCGAGTCCGCCATGAGGCCGCCGGAACGTTCAGCCCGCCTTGACCGCTTCGATCGTGAACTTCGGCGGGTTCATGATGTGCTTCTTCACCGTGCAGAGATCGACTGCGCGAACGAGTCCCTCGCGGTACTTGTCCGGGAAGTCCGCCGGGAGATCGATGCGGATGGTGACGCCGGTCACCAGATGTGTCTCCGAGTCGCGCTCTATCTGCTGCGTGACCTTCACCTTTTCGAGCGGTATGCCGCGGTTCGCGCAGAAATCGAGCACGTAGACGCCGCTGCACGTGCCGATCGAGGCGAGGAAGAGGTCGAATGGGGAGGGCGCCGTGCCTTCGCCGCCGTTCGCCGGGGACTGGTCGGTCTTGATCGTGAACCCTTTGAACTCCGCGTTGACCTTCTTGCCTCCAGGGAACGTGACGGTGAGCTCCATGTTCATGTGCCCCTCCCGAGTCGGAATAAAAAATGCCTGAGGGGGGATTTGAACCCCCACGGGGTGTCCCCACTGCGCCCTGAACGCAGCGCGTCTACCAGTTCCACCACTCAGGCATTAAAGACTGACGTGATCGCAGTGCATGAGAATAATTGAAAATCGTTCGCTTGTCAAGGATGGCGCACGGGCGGCCGCGGGGATGCATTGACACGGGAGCGCGATTCATAATAGCATGCCGGCGACGGCATTCCACGGACGCAATACGAAGGAGGAGTCAGCATGAAGAAGCTCTTGGTTCCGGTTCTGTGCCTGTTGTTTCTCGCCGGGTGCGCCGGCACGACGAAGGAGATCGACCTCAGCAAGGACACCGCCGAGAACGCCGATTTCTCGAGCGCGGACCTCGCCCGGATCACGTACGGCATGATGAGCTCGATTCAGGCGAACGGGTTCTTCCAGCAGTACCTGGCGGAGCATGCGGGGCAGAAACCGGTGATGCTGCTCGCGAAGGAGCTCAAGAACGACACCGACGAGCACATCAACACGCGCCTCATCCTCGAGAAGATCCGCACGCGGATGATCAACGAGGGCACGGCGCAGTTCGTCGACGACCAGGCGTTCGACACGGCGCTCGAGCAGCTCAACCTGCAGGCCTCCGACCTCTACGACAACGCGAAGGCCGCGAAGATCGGCAAGTTCGTCGGGGCCAAGTACGTTCTCCGCGGCACGATCAGCAACATTCGCAAGCGCTCCGGCCGCGAGGATATCAACTACATGAACGTCACGATGGACATCTTCGAGGTCGAGACGCTTCTCATCAAGTGGACCAACGAGGTCGAGTTCAAGCGCGTCTCCACGAAGGGCGCCTTGCGGTGATGAGCGCTCGAGGCGCGCGACGCGCCCCGGCGGCGCGTCGTACCGCGAAACTGGAGGGCGCGTGAGGAAAGCCTTTCTCGCGACCATAGTGCTGCTCGCGGTCGCCTGCGCGACGTACACCTCGAGGATGGAGCTCTCGCGCGATCTCTACTACGGGGGCCGCTACGGGGACGCGCTCACGAACCTCGACAAGCTCGTCAAGGACGCGGCCGAGAGGGACTATTACCTTTTCCTTCTCGAACGCGGCAAGGTGGAGCTCGCGGCCGGCGCCTACGACTCGGCGATCGTCGATCTGCAGAAGGCAGAGCGGCGGTTCCTCGAGATCGAGGGAACGGTATCGGTCGCCGACCTCTTCAAGAACATGCTCGTGAATCCCTCGATGGGCGAGTATCAGCCCGAGCCGCACGAGAAAATCATGATCAGCTCGTACCTGCTCCTCGCCTACTGGCTCAAGGGGGACCGGGAGGGGGCGTTCGTCGAGCGCAACCGCCTCGTCGAAAGGCTCAAGCAGTACACATCGGGGCTCTCGGACGAGGACCGCGCGGCGCTCGACGTGCCGTTCGCGCACTACCTGGCGGCCATTCTGTACGAGATCGAGGGGCGCGAGGACGACGCGAGGATCGAGTACGACGCTCTCGCGAGAATCGCGCCCGAGATCGTTCCATCCGTCCTCGATCCGAAGCTCGACGAGCTCATCGTCTTCACGGAGGTAGGCCGGGCGCCGGTCAAGGTCTCGACCGAGATCCGCGGGTACCTTCAGAAGGACGGGCCGAGCCTCGTCGGGTTCTTCAATCTTCCCGGGAGCAACGGACCGCAGATGTTCATGCTCCCCGGCTTCGGCGATCTGAGCCTCGACAGGCCGGGGGTCCTCTTCACCTTCGCGTTCCCGCAGTGCGTGAGACAGCGGCGACTCGTCGAGCGCTGCACGATCGTGGTCGACGGGGTCGAAGCCGGCGAGATGAAGCCTCTCGACAATCTCGAGAACACGGCCTATGCCGCGTACGAGAAGGGCCTCGGCGCGACGCTCCTCAAGGCCGCGTTCAGGACCTATCTCAAGACGGTGGCCCAGACGAAGCTCGGGAAAGGGGACGACGCGAAGGGTATCGCGTTCGACGTTCTCGGCAAGGTGCTCTCCGCCGTCGACCGCGCCGACACGCGCTCGTGGCAGACGCTTCCCGCGGAAATCCGCGTGTTCAGGATGGAATGCGGCCCCGGCGAGCGGACGGTGTTCGTGAAGTATCTCGACGCGCGTGGCGCGGCGATCGGCACATCCGGCCCCGTCAATATCTCGGGGGAGAGGGGCGGCAAGAAGATCGTTTTTCTCATCTAGGCGTGCTGGATGAGGAATCGGCGGCCGCCGGGAGAAGCCGCATCTTCTCCTGGGCTTCGCTCGCGTGCTTTTCTCCGATCTTCACGACCTGCTCGAGCTCCTCGCGCGCCTTCGCGAGGTCCCCTTCGGCGATGTAGACGTGGGCGAGGTACCAGGGGAACCGCTCGTCGAACGGGCTCGCCTTCTCTTCCGACTCGAGATAGGGCGCGGCCAGCTCCGGATGGCCGCGATAGAACTCGGAGAGCCCGAGGTAGAAGCGAAGATCCTCGGGATACGCGCGTATTCTCCCCTCGCGAACCTGCACGCTCCAGTAGAAATACACCTTCGAGAGGAGATGCGCCGCCTCGTTGTAGTTCTTCTGGCCGAAATCGCGAAGGGCCGAATTGAGCAGGGAGTCGGTCGTCGCATATCCCGTGGAATAGTATTTCATCGCGAGCGGCGGCTCGACGAAGGCGAGCCGGTTCACGGCGGGTTTCCTCTCCCTGAGGACGGGAATGAGGATCATGAGAAGGATGACGATCATCCCCGCGAGCATGAGGCGGGGGAGGTACGTGGGTCTCAGGCCCTTTTGTTTGTTCTCTTTTGCCTCGACCTCGCTATTCACCGGATGCTCCTCATTTCCGCACAGACGATAATTAGTACATCGTGCCGCGGCGCGCAATAACGAAGTGGACGCACGCCCGGCGGGCAGGGCCTTTTTGCTTGAAGGCGCCTGATTTCTCTGATAGTTTCCCCGTGTCATGAAGGTGATTTGCACGAACAGAAAGGCCCGGCACGACTACAATATCGTCGAGACGATGGAGACGGGAATCGTCCTCGTCGGCACCGAGGTCAAATCGCTCCGCGACGGCCAGGCGAATCTCAAGGATTCCTACGCGAGTATCGATCGCGGGGAGCTGTGGCTCCACAACACGCATATCAGCCCGTATTCGAAGGGAAACCGCAACAATCACGACCCGACGCGCAAGCGGAAGCTCCTCGTCCACGACAAGGAGATCCGGCGGCTCATCGGGCGCGTGCAGGAGAAGGGTTTCACGCTCGTGCCGCTCAAGCTGTATTTCAACGACGCGGGCAAGGTGAAGGTCGATCTCGGGCTCGCGAAGGGCAAGCGGGAGATCGACAAGCGCCGCCAGATCGCGGAGCGCGAAGCCGAGCGCGATCTGAGGCGCGAGTTCAAGGAGCGTGAGCGGAAGAAATGACTGCCCGGAAGGGATCGTTCGTCTTCGCGGCGCTCGCATGCGCGGCCTTTCTCCCGTGCACGCTGCGGGTCGCTCCGGCCGCCGCGGCGGGGAAGAGCCTCGGCGTCGTCTACGCCGACGGCCGCCAGACCGAGGACGTCCCGCTCGCGAAGCTCGACAAGGACTCGGACGAGCTCTTCGTGTCCGCCTACGATCTCGCCCGCATCTTCAAGGCGACCAAGTTCTGGAATCCGGACAACCGCAAGCTCGTGCTCAGGATAGGGAACCATCGCTACATGGTCACGCTCGACACGCGCGTGGTCGTCGTCGACGAGAAGCCGGTGCTCCTCAGGATGAACGTCCGCTTCGACGAGGGCTCGATCATGATTCCTCTCGAGTTCATCGAGGGAGTGCTTGCCCCGCGTTCGGTCGAAAAGATCACCCTCGACCGGGCCCGGCTCCTCCTCTCGATCGGCTCTCCCGAGTACAACGTGACGGGAATCGAGATCGTCGACGACAAGGACGGAACGCGCGCCCTGCTCACGCTGACGGATGAGCTCCTCTACCATATCGACAGCGATACACCCGGCATCCTGCGCCTCAAG
>JBEKAW010000142.1:0-7664 GCA_050015715.1 Candidatus Krumholzibacteriaceae bacterium | reverse complement strand
CTTCTCGAGCTCCAGTCTTTTGTCCTCCGCGGAGCCAGGATTATCATGGAGATACTTCTCGAATTCGAGTATTTTCATGTAGTAATCAACGAGGTAGCGCTCGTCGGGAGTCAACGTTCTCCCCTTCTCCTTTATGACGGGGTCGGGGTTCTGGCAGGAACAGATGACGAGGAGGGCGAGTGCCGCCAGGAATGGAGCGCGCAGCGGGAGCCCGGCGCGAAGCGACCCGCGGGCGGTTCCAAAGTGCAGGGTGATTTTTTTACTTTCGCGTTCGTAGACCCGTGCCATGACCTTCACCGTACGACGAAGGTACATGCCGGGAGCATCGTTGTCAAATGATATGCGTTTCAACGCCGGGATACGGGCCGCGCTCGTCGCATGGTTTGCCGCCGTGTGCCTCGGCGTGCTCCTCGGCGCCTCTTCGGTCCCGGCGGCCGATTTCGGCGACGTCAAGCTCCCCACCGTGAAACGGATCGAGATTACCGGAAACCGCAGCTTCAGCGGATCGACGCTCAAGAAGCACATGAGCACGAAAGAGGCGCGTTTCTACCGGATCTTCCGGCAGCCCAAGTACCGGCGCGATTTTCTCCGGCGCGACGTCGAATCCATCATCGCGTTCTATCGAACGAACGGGTTCTTCGAGACGAAGGTGGCGATTTCGGTGGAGGCCAATGAGAAATCCAATTGGGTTGCTATCCGTCTCACGGTGAGCGAAGGGCCGCAGGTCACCGTGCGCTCTCTCCGTTTCGGCGGTCAGAACCTCATCAGCGCTCAGGACCTCGTGCGCGGAATGAAACTCGTGGATGGGGCGCCCTACAACCCGAACCTCCTCGCGACAGATCGTTACACCCTGCTGAGCAAGTTCTTCGATCGCGGCTACCTCGGCGCGCAGATCGGTCGCGACGTGCATACCGATTCGACCAAGGTCGACATCGACTGGACGATCACGCCGGGGGACGCGCTCCGCGTGCGCAACACGCGCGTGTCGGGCGCCCGTACGGTTCGAGAGGATCTCGTCCGGCGAGAGCTCACATTCAAACGGGGAGAGATCTTCGGGACGAAAAAGGTGCTCGAGAGCACCCAGAATCTATACGACACGGGGTACTTCAACTCTGTCGAGATCAAGCCCGATTCGATCAATCCCGCCGTTCGTACGGTCGACCTCGACGTGCGGGTGCGCGAGCGGAAGATGGGATACGTCGAAACCGGAGTCGGCGTCGGGAACGTCTACGGGAACAGCCTCACGGGGGAATGGGGGCAGCGGAACATTTTCGGAACGGGAAAGATCTTCTCGCTGAAATCGTCCTACTCGTTCCAGCTTTTTCCGGACAACCGGTTCTCGCTGTCGAACATCGATTTCAGGAGCAAGTACATGCGGCACGAGGGGGATCTCACGTTTCCCCACGTCGTCGGCACATGGAATACCTTCGCGCTCGGCGCGTTCTACGAGCGGGATGCGACGGTCGAGCCGATCATCATCGAGGATCTCGGCTTCACGACGACTCTCTCGCGCCGCTTTTCGAGGCAGACGTCGCTCCTTTTCGGCTATTCGCTCGAACGGATCAATCGTTTCGAGGTCACGAACGAGCCGCCGCACTCCCGGAGCAGCTCGCTCGATGCGACGTTCTCCCGGGACACGAGGGACTTCTATTTCAACCCGCAGCGAGGAACCTACATCACCGGCGAGGGGCGTTTTGCCGGAGGGATCCTCGGCGGCACCGAGGACTACTATTCCCTCACGGGGTCGGTGCGGCGGTATCTGCGGCTCGGGGGAGGGAGCGTGTTCGCGTACCGACTCCAGGGCGGTTACGCCGATGCGTTCGGCGAGTCGCTCGAAAACGGCGGACTCCCGATCGAAAACCGTTTCTTCGCGGGAGGTGGAAACTCGGTGCGGGGATTCAAGGAGAATTCACTCGGGCCGCTCGACACGAGCCTCCAGCCCGCGGGAGGAAGAATCCTTCTGCTCACGAACGCGGAGATCAGGTTTCCGATTCCGTATCTCGCGCGTTTCAATTTCGGCGCGGCGCTCTTTCTCGATGGGGGCGGCGTGTGGAACTCGATCGACGAGATTCACCCGAAGGATTTCAGATTCTCCGCCCCCGAGAGCGAGGTGACGCGCGAGGACTTCATGTACGGCGCCGGCTTCGGATTTCGCTACTACACGCCGGTGGGTCCGCTTCGCTTCGATGTCGGTTATCCTTTGAAGAGGACAACGGATATGGATTACGGGTACCGTGTACACATCAGCCTCGGGCAGATATTCTGAGCGGCCCTCCGCGGGGAGAGACGTGAACGGGAACGGCGCAAGAAAAAGTCGACCACTCGCGGGAATCGCGATCGTGCTCGCCATTCTCGTCGCTCTGCTTTCGGCCGTTTTCTTCGGCTTGAAGACGGACTTCTTCGCGCGCGGCGCCGGGAGGCTCGCGTCGGAGCATTTTCTCGCGGGGACGCCCTTCTCCATAAGCGTCGACAAGGTCGAGGGCAGCATGTTCCGGGACGTGACCTTCAAGGGCGTGAAGGTTCACTGCCGGGGCCGGGGCGAGCCGTTCGATCTCTTCCGCGCCGATGAAGTCTCCGTCAGGTTCAATCTCGCGGCGCTCATGAGGAGCTCCCGCAGATTCGAAACCGTTTCGATAATCAAACCGGTTCTGCGTCTCAAGGCGGATTCGACAGGCTCGTTCGTCCTGGCCGCCTCGGGCGGGGGGAACGGATCCCTGCCCGCCCTCGAGATCGGGCGCTTTTCCGTCGTGGAAGGGAGCGTGATCGTCCAGGGGCCGGATTACTCGGAGGCCTTCTCCCGCGTGAACCTGGCCGGTTCCGCGAAGAGCGGCGGCACGGATGTCCATGTCGCGATCGAGCTGGGCTCCACCGTGAACGCCGCGCGGGGCTTGATCCTCCGGCGTCTCCACGGAAGAATCGCGCTTCTCACGGACGTGAAGGCGAAGGACGGCCGCGCGGCCCCCGCCGCGCGGATCATGCTCGACAGCCTCGCCGTCGCCCTCGACGAATCGGCATTCATGGCGAGCGGTCTGATCGTTCCATCGACGCGGCTCTTCGATCTCGCCATCGATGCCGACCAGATCGAGATCGGGGAGATCGCGCGCGTTCTCAGGATCGAAACGGCGCATACGGGGGAAATAAAGGGCGCATTCACCGCGAAGGGAAAGCCCGACCGCTTCCGGCTCGCGGGCACCATGAGCGGCGTGATTTCCGGCTACGCGTTCAGCGATTACAGGGTCAGCATGCTCAGGGAGGGGAATATCGTCCGGCTCGACAGTCTCGGAGGCGTCCTCAACGGCGCCCGCGTCGACGGAAAGGGGAGCTACGGGCTCAAAACACCGAACCTCCTGAGCCTTGACGTCGCCGTGCGCGGGCTGGATCTGAGCAAGGGATTCGGGCTGAAGGGCAAGCTTCCCGAAACGAGATTCAACGGAGCCGCAAAGCTGAGCTACCGCGTCCGGGACGGGCTGCTCACCTTCGCCCTCGACCTGGGTGAGGGAGATTATCTGGGATTTCCCTTCGCGTCGGCGGTCGCCCACGGCTCCTACGTCAACGACACGCTCAGGGTCGAAGACGCGACACTCGCGTCCCCGACGCACACGGTGAGCTGCCGGGGGACGGTCGCGCGAGGCACGGCGGTCTCCTTTCTCTTCGACGTCGAGTGCGCGGCGCGGGATACCATCTTTCCGTATTTCAAGATCACGGACTACCGGGGGGACGCGCGGCTCAATGGAAAGTGGGAGGGCACGCTCGACCGGTGGGATCTGCGCATGAACGGAACCTGCAGCAATCTCGCCTATTACGGTGCGCTCGTTCCCGAGGGGGAGGTCAAGCTCGCGATCACGAAGAACTCCCCGCGGGATTCCGACTATACGGTCCTCTTCGACCTAGATGGGCCCGGCTGCCGGATCGGCCCGGCGCGATTCACCGGAATGTCGCTGTCCCTCTCGTACCAGGACCTCGTGACGGACATCAAGAGGCTCGTTCTTTCGCGGGATGATTTGAAAGTCGGCGCCTCGGCCGATGTGCATATCGAGGGGAAGGAGCGGGCGACGGTGCGTTTCAGGGAGTGCTCCGTCGAGGCGCTCGGTGAAACGTGGGTCGGCGCGGGCGCCTTCGCGGCGCATATCGGGGACAGTACCGTGCGCTTCGACGACATTCAGTTTCACTCGAAGGCGGGGGCCGCATTCGTGGACGGCGCCATCGACCTCAGGTCGAAATCGATCGAGGGGCGCTTCGCCTTCGAGCATCTGGGACTCGATCTCCTGAATCGCGCCGGACTCGTAAAGACGACGCTCGGAGGGCGGGCCCGCGGCACCGTCGTCCTTTCAGGTTCCTACCTCGATCCGGGCCTCGGCATCGACATGGCGGTCGAGGGCGGTCGCATAGATACCTTCGTCATCGATACGCTTCGGATGAAGGCCGACTACGCGAAGGGCCGCTACGCGATAGATTCCCTGCTCGTCGCGTCTCCTTCGGGCTCGCTGAGCCTCGCGGGGGAGATGTCCGGCATGCCGGTTCGCGAGGCGGGCCGCCATCCCGAGGCCGCGCTCAGGGGCGCAGGTCTAGCCGTCCGGTCCTCGTGCCGCAACCTCGACCTCGTTCCGCTCCTTTCGCTCGCAGGGATCCGGGTCTTTTCCGGCGGGAGGCTGAGCGGAACGCTGGCGCTCACGGATTCTCTTGCGCATCCGTTCGTCTCCTTCACGGGCCGCATCAACAACCTCGCCGTCGCCTCGTTCAAGATTCCATCCGTCGATTGCAACGTGAAGATCGATCGCGGCGAGCTTGCCGCCGATGGAACCCTCCACGTTTCGCCGGCGCACGAGGGCTCCTTCCGCGGCACCGTGCCGCTCGTTCCCGAACGATTTCTTTTCTCGCTCGATCGCGCCCGCGCCGTCTCATTCGAGATCAACGTGCCCGAGGGGGATGTCGCCGAGCTTCCCGCGTTGACGGATTTCGTCGCCGAGGGATCGGGGCGTTACGCCGGCGAGATCAAGGTGACCGGCAGCGTCGCATCGCCGCACCTGACGGGCAACCTCCGGTTGAAGAACGCGAGCTTCAGGATTTCAGGGATGGAGGAGAAGTACAATCAGGTCAACGCGTCGGTGCTCCTCGAGGATTCCCTCGTGACCGTGGCGGAGCTCTCGGGCCGCGAGGGAAATAAAGGGACGTTCGGCTGCACCGGCCGGATGAACCTGAGGGGATGGAAGCCGCTGGAGTATCACATCGCGTTGAACGCGAAGGAATTCCTTCTCGCGAGCCTTCCGAACGTGCTCGCGATCGTGAACGGAACGGTGAACGTGGGAACGAAGGTCGAGGGCGGGAAGGTGCTGCCCATCTTCACGGGCTCATGCGAGGTGCGGGAATCCGAGCTCTACTACGATCTCGGCAGCTTCTCATCGACTCAGGAAACGGGCGCCGTCGAAGAGCCGTTGTGGCTCGCGGCGATCGATCTCAAGATACCGGGCAACACGTGGATCCGGACGCCGGACGCGCGGGTCGAGCTCCAGGGGGACGTGACGCTCTACCATGACGCGAAGGGAACGTATCTGCGCGGCGAGATCAATATCGTGCGCGGCTGGTACATCGTCTACAACAACAAATTCACCATCACGTCGGGGAAGCTTCAGTTCGTCACTGCCGGCAGCTTCCGTCCCGTCGTCGACGTCGAAGCGGAGACGCAGGATGCGGAGGGGAGAAAGATCTACCTCACGCTCCAATGGCATCAGGACGACCTGCAGCCGATCCTCACGCTCCGCCATCAGGATCCCGGGTACAGCGAGACGGATATCTGGAAGATGCTCGGCGGAGGCATCGTCACGGCGGAAGGGACGCAGACGAGCTGGGACGCCCGCAGCACTGCCCAGAGCCTCGCCGCCAACTATCTCGAACGCGTGCTCAACTCCCAGATGGCGGGTGTCACGATCGAGCTCGAAAGCGGGCGCAATACGAATATCGTGCCCGGCTCGTTGGACTACAGGGACACGAACATCGCGATCGGCAAGTACCTGTCGGAGGGTCTCTACGTGAAGTACAAGCAGGGGCTTTCGATATCGTCGGCGCGTCAGATCGAGGTCGAGTACCGGATCAGCAACCTCTTCGTTCTCCGCTCGCAGGTGATACGGTATTCCGAGACGGCGATCCAGGGCAACAGTCCGCGAAGCTCCGACGAGATCAACCTCGATCTGAAGCTCCGGTGGGAGTTCTAGTGCGAAAAAGGCTTGCGGTCGTTCGCCGGATACGCGAATTTACTACTGATACGGGTATGCGTATATGGCCCGTGAGAGGTGTTCAATCGTGAGGCGGACGAGATTGTTCACGGCGGCTAAGGGTGCGCTGCTCGCGGCGCTCATCTGTGCGATAGCCGCGCCCCTGAGCGCCCAGACCGACTATTTCGGCAAGAACAAGGTCCAGTACAAGCAATTTACCTGGCTCGTTCTCAAAACACCGCATTTCGACATCAACTTCCCCGACGGCTATCGCGATCTCGCCGCGCGCACGGGTATCATCCTCGAGTACGGGTACAACAAGCTCTCGAACGATTTCTCCCATCATATCGCGTGGCGGATCCCCGTCATCATTTACGGGAGCCTCTCCGATTTCCAGCAGACGAACGTGACCGAGGATCTCATCCCCGAGGGGGTCGAGGCCTTCTCCGAGCCGATACGCAAGCGCATCGTGCTCCACTTCGGCGGCTCGAACGCGGATTACGTTCACACGAGCGTGCACGAGCTCGTGCACATCTTCAGCTTCGACATCATCTATGGCACCCTCCTGCGGTCGGTTTTCTCGAGGAATCTCCTCTTTCCGATGCCGCTGTGGTTCATGGAGGGTCTCGCCGAATACTACTCGATCGGGTACGACCGGGGCGCCGAGATGTTCATGCGGGACGCGGCCGTCTTCGACTATCTCTCGGATCTCGACGAGACGGACGGTTACATGGCCTACAAGGCGGGGCAGGCGGCGATATTCTACCTGTGCGAGACGTACGGCCCGGGGCTCGCTCGGGCTGACGTCCGAGGAGCTGAGCCGCGACTGGAAGAAGGCGATGCGGAGGCGCTACTGGCCGCTCTATGCGGACAAGAAGGAGCCCGAGGCGTACGGGCGGCGGCTCACCGACCACATGAAGAAGCACAACGGGATGAGCACGAAGCCCGCCTTCTCGCCGGACGGCGAGTCCATCGTATACTTCTCGGACCTCAAGGGGCTCGACGGCATTTACCTGATGAACGCGGTCACGGGGCATGTCGACAAGCGACTCATCACGGGCATGATGTCGTCGAGATTCGAATCCATACGGAGCATGGTATCGAGCCTCACGTACAGTCCGGATGGGACGCGCATCGCGTTCGTGGCCAAGTCGAACGGCTACGACCGGCTCTTCATCATGAAGGTGCCTGATGGCGCAATCGTCAGCGAAATCGCTCTGCCGCTCGATTTCTTCCAGAGTCCGGCATGGTCTCCGTCGGGCGGGAAAATCGCGCTCGTGGGTGTTGTGCGGGGCCAGACCGATCTTTACCTGTACGATCTCGCGTCCGCGAAGCTCGCGAGGCTCACGGACGACCTCGAGGACGAAGAGAATCCCTCGTGGTATCCGGACGGGACGAAGCTCGCGTACGGACGTCTCCCCGTGGCGGCGATTCAGCCCGTGTTCAAAGCCGACA
>JBEKAW010000141.1:0-7061 GCA_050015715.1 Candidatus Krumholzibacteriaceae bacterium | reverse complement strand
CGTCGCGGCGACGATCCATTTCCCCGCCGTGCGGAAGCTCTTCCCGCTGAAGCTCGACGCCGGCGGCGAGATCGTGCTCGGGCCCGTTCCGGTGAGGCTGAGCCGGCAGAGCGGAAAGTGAAACGATGGAAAAGCGCGTATACATAAATATGAACCTCTGCACGTCGTGCCGCTCGTGCGCGGCGGCGTGCGCGACCGGGCACCAGGGGCAGGGGCACCTCAAGCACGGGAGCGTCCAGGACAAGGCGACCGTGCCGCTCCATTGCCGGCACTGCGACGAGCCCCTGTGCCTCAACGTCTGCCCGCAGGAGGCGATCAAGAAGGACGAGAACGGCACCGTCGTCCGGATGCGGAACCTGTGCATCGGGTGCAAGTCGTGCATCCAGTCGTGCCCGTTCGGCGTCATGCTTCCCTATTCGACGTGGCACACCTCTCCGAAGTGCGATCTGTGCGCGGACCGGCTCGCCGAGGGGAAAGAGCCGCGCTGCGTGGCGACGTGCACGTCGGGGGCGCTCGTGTTCGAGGAGCTCGCTACCATCGAGAAGAAGTACAAGCGGACGGCCGAGGGCGGGCGGTACTACGTCCGCTTCATGCCGAACCGGTAACAGAGAGGCGTCATGCAGGCTGTCGCGTACATCGTTCAGTACCTCGTCTTCCCGGGGTTCGTCTTTTCCGCGGTCGTCGGGCTCATGACGACGTGGGTCGATCGCAAGGTCACGGCGCGCGTGCAGCTCCGCGTCGGCCCGCCGTGGTACCAGCCCTTCGCCGACACGGTCAAGCTCCTCGGCAAGGAGGTCGTCGTGCCGTCGAACGCGCGGTGGACGGGATTTCTCGTCATGCCGGTCATCGGGCTCGCCGCGGCGACCCTGGCCTCGACGATTCTCTGGTCCGTCAATCTCCGGCCCGAGGCGTCGTTCGTCGGCGACACGATCGTCACGCTCTACATCATGACGATCCCGGCGATCGCGCTCATCATCGGCGGGAGCGCCTCCGGCAACCCGCTCGGCGCGCTGGGCTCGGCCCGCGAGATGAAGCTCCTCTTCGCGTACGAATTGCCGCTCGCGATCGCGTTCCTCACGACGATCGTGAAGGTCGGGAGCTTCTCCTTCGAAAAGGTGCTCATGTACCAGCAGTACAACGGCGTCATGCTCGGGAGCGTCTCCGGCGTGCTCGCCTTCATCGTCGCGATATTCTGCGCCCAGGCGAAGCTCGGATTTCTCCCGTTCGACATCCCCGAGGCGGAAACCGAGATCGCGGGGGGCACTCACATCGAGTACTCGGGCGCTCCGCTCGCCATCGTGCGGCTCAACACGGCGGTCATGTATCTCGTCGTGCCGCTCTTCATCATCACGATGTTCTGGGGAGGGATCGCATTCACGGGGTGGAGGATTCTCACCTCCGTCCTCAAGTACGTCGCGATCGTCGTCATTATGGTTCTCATCAAGAATACCAACCCGAGGGTCAGGATAGATCACGCGGTCCGCTTTTTCTGGGGGCCGATGTTCGCGCTGTCGGCGATCGCGATGATACTGGCGGTCATCGGATACTAGGAGGCCGGGATACATGTCGCTCGCGCTCAAAGCTCTGAAAAAATCGCCCTGGGTGTTCCACGTGAACACGGGCGCGTGCAACAACTGCGACATCGAGATCCTCGACTGTCTCACGCCGCGGTTCGACGTCGAGCGCTTCGGCGTCATCCTCGTCGGGAGCGTCCGGCACGCGGACGTTCTCCTCATCAGCGGGCCCGTCACGCAGAACATACTCCCGCGGCTGAAGCGCCTCTACGAGGCGGCGCCGCGGCCGATCAAGGTCGTCGCGTTCGGCGCCTGCGGCTGCCGGTGCGGCATCTTCCGCGACGCGTACAACACGGTCGGCCCGATCGACAAATACATACCGGTGGACGCCTATATCCCGGGGTGCCCGCCGAAACCGGAGACGATCATCTCGGGCATCGTCAAGGTCCTGAACCAGCTCTGAGAGAGACGGCAATGCAGAAAGAAGAAGTAAAGAAACGAATCGCGGAGAAGTTCGGCGCGAGGGTGCGCGTCGCGGAGCGTTCCCCGAAGCGGGTCTACGTGTACGCGGAGAACGAGATCTGGGTGGATCTCGCGCGCTTTCTCTTCAACGATCTCGGCGCCCGCTACGACACGGGTTGCGCCGTCGACGACCGCGACGGCGTCGAGGTCATGTTCTTCTTCCCGTTCGACCGGGAGCATTATTTCGTCACGATAAAGACGTTCGCCGCCAAGCCCAACCCGACGCTCAACTCGATCACGCCCGTGTGTCCGGGCGCCAAGTGGATCGAGCGGGAGATGTTCGAGATGTACGAGGTCAATTTCCGGAACCATCCCGATCTTCGCCCGATGCTGCGCGCGGACACGCGCCCGGCGGATTACTTCGCGGCGAAGCGCGAGGTCAAGGACGAGCACGAGACGGTCCGCGAGCGCGACGACGGCGAGGCTCGGGCTGACGAAGTGGCGGGACGGCCGCCGAAAGGCACGAATCCCTGAGGTGACGCGGAATGGTTAAGAAAATCCCGATCGGCCCGTTCCATCCGATACTCGAGGAGCCCGAGTTCTTCGAGCTCCACGTGGACGGAGAGCGGGTCGTCGGTATCGATATGACGATCGGGTGGAGCCATCGCGGGATCGAGCTCCTCTCCGAGCACAAGACGTGGGACCAGGTGCCGTTCCTCGTCGAGCGCATCTGCGGCATCTGCTCGTGCTCGCATCCGTACGCGTACGTGAAGGCGGTCGAGGATCTGTGCGGGGTCGAGGCGCCGCCGCGGGCGCAGTTCATCCGCTGCATCGTCGCCGAGCTCGAGCGGCTCCACAGCCACCTGCTCTGGACCGGTCTCGCCGGGCACTTCCTCGGCTACAACACGGTCTTCATGTGGACGTGGCGCTTCCGCGAGCCGCTCCTCGATGTGCTCGAGGCCGTCACCGGCAACCGCAACCACTACGCGGTGATGAAGCCGGGCGGCGTCCGGCGCGACATCCCGCAGGAAGAGATCCCGAACATCCTCAAGCTCCTCGGCGAGCTCGAGAAGAATAACGACATGCTCACGAAGGCGATTCTCGACGACCCCGTCATCCACGCGCGCACGAAGGGGGTCGGCGTCTTCAACAAGGACCAGTGCCGGCTTTACGGGGCGCTCGGCCCCACGGCCCGGTCGGCGGGGCTCGACATCGACGACCGCCGCGATCACCCGATCGACGCCTACGACAAGGTGAGCTTCAACGTGATTCTGTGCGAGCACGGCGACGTCTTCGACAAGGCGGTCGTCCGGCAGCTCGAGAACTTCGAATCGATCAAGATCATCCGGCAGTGTCTCAGGCTCCTCGAGGGCACGAAGCCGGGGGAGATCTGCACGGAGATACATGAGGTGCCGCCGGGCGAAGGGATCGGCGTCTACGAGGCGCCGCGCGGCGAGGTGCTCCACTACGTGCGCTCGAACGGCGGCAACATGCCGATCCGCCACCGCGTGCGCGCGCCGAGCTACAACAACATTCTCACGAACGAGCTGAGCGTCCTCGGCAACACCGTCTCCGACGCGGGGCTCATCACGGCGGCGGTGGACCCGTGCTACTCGTGCACCGAGCGCGTCGGGATCGTCGACCGCGCGAGCGGCGAGCGCCGTGTCGTCACGGAGGCCGACCTCGTGAGGCTCAGCCAGGAGAAGACGGAAGAGATCAGAAAAAGGTTTGCCGGCCTCGAGGGGAACGGCTAGACTGCGGTATTTGGAGTCGAAGGAATGCACGAACTTCTGTATCCGATTGTAATTCCAGCGGTTGCGGGGATCGTTCCGCTCTTCGTCCCGCGCAGGGGGAAGCTCGCCGCCGGGCTCGTGGCGCTCGCGGCCGCCGGCTACGTGCTGTTCCGCTCGCTCGCGCTTTTCGGAGCCGGGGACATCTCCTCCTCCGTGACGCTCTTCACGCTCGCCGGCACGCTCCCCTTCGACTTCTCGCTCAGGCTCTACGGGTTCAGCTCGTTCCTCTTGATATTTATCGCGATCTTCGCGGTCCTCTCGATCGTTTATTCGCTCGGCTACCTCTGGAAGAGGGACACGGCGAGCATATACTACTCCTTCATTCTCTGGACCCTCGCCGCGGCGGCGGGCGCGGTGCTCGCCGACAACCTCCTCATTCTCCTCATCTTCTGGGAAGCGCTCACCGCGCTCCTCTTCTTCCTGGTGAATATGGGAGGCAAGGATCACGAGAAGGGAGCCGCGAAGGCCTTCACGATACTCGGCCTGAGCGACGCGGCGATGCTGCTGGGCGTCGTGCTCATCTGGGCGCAGGCCGGGACGCTCGCGATCTCGAAGCTCTCGATATCGACCACGACGCCGCTCGGCGTCGTTTCCTTCATTCTCCTCTTCATCGGCGCGATCACGAAGGCGGGCGCGATGCCGTTCCACTCGTGGGTGCCCGCGATCGCGATCTCGACGCCGGCCTCGATCATGGCGCTCCTTCCGGCCGCGCTCGACAAGCTCCTCGGCATCTATCTCCTCGCGCGCATCGCGCTCGACATATTCGCGATCCAGCCGGGCACGCCGCTGTCGATGCTCATGATGATCGTGGGGGCGGTGACGATCATATTCGCCGTGTTCATGGCGCTCGTTCAGCACAATCTCAAGAAGCTGCTGTCGTTCCACGCGGTGAGCCAGGTCGGCTACATGGTGCTCGGCGTCGGAAGCGGGATCCCGATCGCCATCGTCGGCGGCCTCTTCCACATGCTCAACAACGCCATCTACAAGAGCGGGCTCTTCTTCGGCGCCGGCGCGATCGAGAAGCGCACGGGCACGACCGAGCTCGAGGATCTCGGAGGGCTCGCGAGGCTCATGCCGGTCACGTTCATCTCGATGGCGGTGGCGTCGCTGTCGATCTCGGGCGTGCCGCCGTTCAACGGGTTCGCGTCGAAGTGGCTCATCTACCAGGGAATGCTCGAGAGCCGGCACGTCGTGTTTCTCATCGTCGCGATATTCGGAAGCGCCCTGACGCTCGCCTCCTTCGTGAAGGTGCTCCACTCCGTGTTCCTCGGGCGGCGCCCCGAGCGCCTCGACAAGGTCAAAGAGGTAGATTTCTCGATGCAGCTCCCGATGGTGTTCCTCGCGATTCTCTGCGTCCTCTTCGGGATCTTCGCCTCGTACCCGCTCGAGAAGTTCATCGTGCCGGTCGTGACGGGGGGAGGCGTCGTGCGGGTCGTCTCCGGCACCATCACGACGATCCCGACGGGCGGCTACTGGAGCCCCGGGGCGGCGACGGCCCTCATCGTCGTCGGGGTGATCCTCGGGCTCCTCATCTACGCGTTCAGCAGCATCAGCGTGTACCGGATCGACGAGAATCCGTGGATCGGCGGGAACGTCATGGACAGCGAAGAGATCCGCTATCCCGGCACGCAGTTCTACCGGACGATCACGGAGGACCTGGGGCCGGGGATCAAGGCGATGTTCGAGGACGGGGAGAAGGGGGCGCTGGACGGATACAACTTCTTCGGCAGGGTGGGCGACAGCTTCGTCCAGGTGCTCAGGATGCTTCACAACGGATTACTCTCGACGTACCTCGCGTGGATCGTGATCGGCCTCGGGGTGCTGTCGTTCATATTGATCTTCAAACTGTAACGGCGAGGCAACCGGATGATTGACACGTTTCTATTCGTTCTTCTGATCTTCATGATCGTCGGCGCCGCCATCGCGATCGAGACGAAGAACATGCTCTCGTCCGTCATCTCGTGCGGCATCGTCGGCGCGGCGGTCAGCGTCGCGTTCCTCATGCTCGGCGCGCCCGATATCGCGATCACGCAGGTGGTGGTGGAGATACTCATCCTCGTGATCCTCATCCGCGCCACCATCACGGTCGACAATACGACCATCGAGGCGCACTGGGACACCTTCGCGGTCGTCTCGAGCCTCATATTCTTCGGGCTCTTCCTCGTCTTCGCGTTTCTCGCGGTGCAGGATCTGCCCCGCTTCGGGCATCCGATCATGAAGGTGTCGCAGCAGTACCTGGAGACCGCGCTCCAGAAGACCGGCGCGGCCAACGTCGTCTCGAGCGTCGTCCTCGATTTCAGAGGCCTCGACACGCTCGGCGAGGCGACGGTCCTCTTCGTCTCGATCCTCGGGGCGTTCGTGATCCTGCGGCGCCACGGCCGCAAGCGGCGCTCGGAGGAAGACACCGAGAAGGTCGGCATTCTGTCGGAAGAGGAGATTCGCGAGGACTACGAGGAGTTCAGGGAGTAACGCATGGCGACGAAACCGGACACGATCTCCGCCGACAGCCAGAAGGGGATGACCCTCATCGTCAAGACGGTCGTCCGTTTCGCGATCGGGATCATCTTCATGTTCGGCTGGTACATCATCGTCTACGGGCACCTCACGCCGGGCGGAGGCTTCGCGGGCGGCACTATCCTCGCGTGCGGGTACGTCATCCTGACGCTCGCGTTCGGGAAGGATCTCGCGCTCCGCAAGATGAGCGACATGGCGGCCTCGATCGTCGACAACAGCTGCGCGCTGCTCTTCGTTCTCGTTCCGATCGTCGGGTTCGCGTTCGGGTACTTCTTCCTGAACTTCCCGCCGCACGGAAAGCCGTTCCATCTCGTGAGCGCCGGATTGATCCCGCTGTACAACATCATCATCGGGCTCAAGGTGACCTCCTCGCTCTTCGCGATATTCATCGCGCTCTCGATATTCGGCCGGTTCGTCTCGAAGCTCGTGGAAGAAGCGGAAGAGGAAGAATAGGAAAGGGAGTCGAAAACGATGGTCCTCTATTTTCTGACACTCGTGCTCTTCGTGATGGGCGTCTATTGCCTCATCGCCAAGAAGAACATCATCAAGAAGATCATCGGGCTCATCATCATAGACTACGGGATCAACCTGTTCATCATTCTCATCGGGTACCGGGAGAACGGCATCGCGCCGATTCTGTTCAAGAACATGACGATGAAGGAGCTCTCCGAGCGCGGAGTCGATCCGCTGCCGCAGGCGATGGTGCTCACCTCCATCGTGATCGGCCTCGGGGTGCTCTCCCTCATGACGGCCATATGCCTGAGACTGTACGAGAAAT
>JBEKAW010000140.1:0-9107 GCA_050015715.1 Candidatus Krumholzibacteriaceae bacterium | reverse complement strand
TTTCCCATCATGTCCCTTTTTCTATGATTCCGCCGCCGACCACGACGCCGTCGCGATAGAGAACGAGAGACTGCCCCGGCGTGACCGCCCACTGGGGCTCCCGGAAAGTCACGACGAGGAGCCTCCCGCGGCGTTCCGTCCGGGCCACCTCGGCGAGCGGTTTCCGGTACCTGATTTTCGCCTCGAGCCCCGGGCCCAGGTCGCGGGTCCTCAGTCTCAGGTGTCCGCAGAGGGCGCTCTCCCCGTACACGTCCTCCCTCGAAGCGAGCACGACGCGATTCTCCGCGGCATCGATCGTCGAGACGTAGAGCGGCTTCCCCGCGGCGATCCCGAATCCTCTGCGCTGGCCGATCGTGTGGAAATGGACGCCGTCGTGCCGCCCGAGGACGCGCCCCTCGCCGTCGACGACGTCTCCCGGCGAGGAACCGATCTCGTCGCGGAGAAAGCGACCGAGGTCCCCGTCGGGGAGAAAGCAGACGTCCTGGCTCTCGGGGCTCGCGAGCGAGCCGAGCCCGAGCCGCGAGGAGTCGCGCTTGACCGATTCCTTGAGGATGCCGCCGAGCGGAAAGAGCGTGCGGTCGAGAATCTTGACGGGCACGCGGTAGAGGAAATAGGACTGGTCCTTCGTGTCATCCAGGGCAGCCGCGACGAAGGGAGCGCCGTGCGGCCCCCGCACGAGACGCGCGTAGTGTCCCGTCGCGATCCGCTCGCACCCGAGCCGGTCGGCGAACCTCGCGAGAGCGGGGAACTTCACTTTCTCGTTGCAGACGACGCACGGGTTCGGCGTTCTTCCGGCGCGGTACTCCCGGACGAAGTCGCGCACGACCGTCTCCCTGAACTCCTCTTCCACGTCGACAACGTGATGGTCGACGCCGAGCTTCGCGCAGAGCCGCCGCGCGCGGCGGAGGAGCCCGTCGCTGCAGCACGGACGAGGGCTGCGGTTCGCGCGGGCGTAGCAGTAGAAGCGGAGGGTGACGCCGATCACGCGATGCCCCTCCTCGTGGAGCATCCATGCGGCGGACGAGCTGTCGACGCCGCCGCTCAATCCAACGACAACGCCTTCCGTATTCATTTGAGAGGAGAGAGCTCCCGCAGCCGGGCGACGACCTGCGGAAAGGCCTCGAGAAACGCATCGATCTCTTCGGCGGTGTTGGCGATGCCGAGGCTGACGCGGAGGCCGCCCTGGGCGATCGCGGGGTCGAGCCCGAGGGCGACGAGCACATAACTCGGCTCGTTCGCGCCGCTCGCGCAGGCGCTCCCGCTCGAGATCGCGAATCCGAGCATGCTGAGCCTGAGGGTGATCGCCTCCCCCTCGACGCGCGAGACGATCAGAGCGCTCGTGTTCGGGACGCGCGGCGCCCCGGCGCCCGCGACGACGACGTCGTCGATCCGGCGGAGCGTCTCGCGCTCGAGCCTGTCGCGAAGGCCGCCGATGCGCTCCATCTCGCGGACGAGATCCCGCCGGGTGATGCGCGCCGCTTCCCCGAGGCCGACGATGCCTGGAACGTTTTCCGTGCCGGGTCTGAGCCCGCACTCGTGGCTCCCGCCCGTATAGACCGCCTCGAGCGCCGTGCCGCGCCTCACGTAGAGGGCGCCGACGCCCTTCGGCCCGTAGAACTTGTGCGCCGATATCGAAAGGAGATCGACGCCGAGCGCGTCGACGTCGAGGGGTATCTTCCCGGCTCCCTGCACGGCGTCGGTATGAAACGTTATCCCCCGCGCGCGCGTCAGCCTCGAGATCTCCCTGACCGGCTGGATCACTCCTGTCTCGTTGTTCGCGAGCATGACGCTCACGAGGGCCGTCTCCTGCGACAGCGCCTTCTCGAGGAGATCGAGCCGCACGACGCCGCGCGCGTCGCACGGGATGTACGTGACGCGGCACCCCTCCCCCTCCAGATCCTGACACGTCTTGAGGACGGCGGGGTGCTCGATGTCGGAGGTGACGATGTGGTTGGCGCGGGAAAGGCGCCGCCGCGCCCGCACGGCCCCGCGTATCGAATATCACCTCTTCGGGCTCGGCGTTGAGAAGCGCCGCCACGCTCGCGCGCGAGCTGTCGACCGCCTCGCGATTCTCCTGGCCGACGAACTGGAGGCTCGAGGCGTTCCCGAAACGCTCCCGGACATACGGCAGCATGGCGTCGACGACCTCCGGCCTCATGTATGTCGTCGCGTTGTGATCGAAATAGACACGTCTGTTCCGGTTGATCTCCGCGCACATAGCGGTACTAATATATACCAAGGGATGCGGGTTTTCGATGCAAAAATACCGTCGGGGACGCCGGGCCGCACGCGAGCGCACCGGGTCCCCGTGAGAGTCCTCTGCTCGCGCCGGTCTATTCGACGACCTTGACGGTCTTTATGATATCGCCCTTCTTGATCTTGTGAACGATATCGAGCCCCTGGATCACCTTTCCGAAGAGCGTGTACTCGCCGTTCATGTGGGGGAGATGATCCTTGCAGATGTAGAACTGCGTCTTCGCGCTGTCGTAATCGTCCGGAAGCCTCGCCATCCCGACCATCCCGTCCTCGTGCGTCAGCTTCACGCCGAACATCTCCCCCTCGATCGGCGGGAGCGTGCTCTCGGCCGAGCCCGTCTGGATGACGTACGACTCGACGCGGTGGAACGGAAGCCCGTTGTAGAAACCGGCGCGCACGAGACCCAGGACGCGGTCGACGGCTTTCGGCGCCTCCTTCGGATAGAGCTCGATGACGATGTCGCCGTATTTCTCCGTCGTGATCACCATGCGCGGGAGCGCGCCCGCCGTTCCTTCCGCGGCCGCGGCGCCGCTCGCGGCTGCGGCCTTCGCGGTGGTGTCGGCCTGGGAGTGCGCCGGGGGCGGCGCGAGAACGAGAAGAGAGATGGCGAGAACGAGAACGGCGACGTACACCGATACCCGGCGGGCTACCGGCGGGGAAACGTCGGGCACTGGCACCATGGCTGCACCTCCTTCGGAAAATAGCAGAGCCTCCCCGCTCCTGGGGAGGCTCTGTCCGGTTCAAAATCGAGTGCTGTTCCGGCGACTCCAGAATCACACAATCCGTTATTGCTGCTTCTTGCTGTCCCCAATCTTCCTGAGTCTCTCCAGTCGCGCGATCTCCTTGTTCGCCGTCTCGCTCCACCGCGCGTCCTTCGTCGCGACGACCTTCTCGAACATCGCGATCGCCTCGTCGTACCGTTTGAGCTTCGACAGCGCAAACCCGTATTCATAGCAGAGGAGCGCCTCATGCCCGGCGCCGGCGTCGAGCCCTTTCTGCGCGGCGGCGATCGCCTCGTCGTACTTCTTGAGCTCATTGTATACGCGGGCGAGGATGCCGCTCACCGCCGGATCGCTCCCCTTGAGCTCGAGCGTCTTCTCGAGCTCGGCGGGCGCCTCCGCCTTGCGAGCGCTCATTTGCGAGAGAACGAGCCCGAGGTTCTCGTGGTAGGCGGGCACGTCGGGAAAATTCTTGACGAGGTCCTCGAAAAGAGGGGCGGCGTCCGCAAAATCCTTCTTCTGGCGGTAGGCCGTTCCGAGCTGCATCTTGAGCCGGTAGTTGCCGGGCGCGGCCTCGACCGCCTCGCGCAGGTACTCCATCCTCTTTTCGTCCTTGCCCATGCTCTCGTACAGCGAGGCGAGTCTCTCGAGCGCCTCGGCGTCGTTCGGACGCGAGGCGAGCGCCTTCTCGTAGTGCTCGATCGCCCGGTCGGGGTCGTCCTTCTTGCGGCAGATGAAGCCGAGGTGGATGTGCCCGTCGTAGCTCAGGGAATCCATGTCGGTGAGCTTCGTGTAGTACTCCTCCGCCTTGTCCCAGTTCTCGAGGTAGAGATAGTTGCCGGCGATCGCCGAGATGCACGAGGCGGTTCCCGGCGCGAGCGCGAGCGCCTTCTCGTACGCGTCGATTCCTCCCCTGAAATCCTTGATCTTCGTGAGCGCCCCCCCGAGCTCCCTCCACGCATCGAGGTAATCGCTCTTGAGGCTCGTCGCGATCCTGAGGCGACTGATCGCCTCGTCGTAGTTGCCGGCCGAGAGATACTGCATCGCCGATCGATAATCGACCCCGGCGGAGTCGGATCCGGCGGGCGCTTCCTGCTGTCCGCCCCGCGCGCGCGCAGGCGTCGCGATGAGCGCGAAAACGAAAAGGAGCGCGATCGCCTTCTTCACCGTGACTCCTTGTATCCGGATTGTACGGCCGATGCGCCGGCGAAGATCTCCCTGCAATGATTACGGCATCCGGCTCGCCCCTGTCAAGCCGGGACTTCGGCTCAGCGCGCGGGCGCGGGAAGACCCGCTCCCGCGGGACCCCGGAGCGATTCCTGAAGCACCGTGATGTTCTCCTCGGCCTTCTTCGCGAGGTAGCTCCCCGGCGAAAGACTCACGACCCTCTCGAACTCGACCAGGGACTCCCGGAAGATGCCGCTCTCCCAGAAAAAGATCGCGAGGTAGAAATGGGGTTGCGGATCGAGCGAATCTATCGCGAGCGCCTTCGACAGGTGCTCCCACGCGCCGTCGTATTCCCCGGCGTCGAAGAGGAGATACGCGACGTGGGAATGCGCGAGAACGTCCCGCGGATTGACCTCCACGGCCTTATCGAACATCTGCGCCGCCTCGCGCTCGCGGCGCTGGTCGTCGAGAATCACTCCCATGTTGACGTAGGCCTTCGAAAGGCCCGGATCGAGCGCGACGGCCTTTGCGTAGTAGAACAGGGCCGAATCGGGCTTCTCCGCGTCATAGAAGGCGAGGCCGAGCTGAAAATAGGCCTCGGGATCGCTGTTTCCCGTTTTGAGGAGATACTCGAGATACGCGATGCGGGGAGCCGGCGCGAGACCCTCGATCGCCTTTCCGAGCGGCACGGCGGCCTTGGGCGGCCCGTTCTGGGAACGGGCGGGACCGGCCGTCGCGAGAAAGACGAGGGCCGCGAGAATTCCGATCGGGCGAACGACGGCCCGGCGGCCGCGCGAGAGGCTCCTCAGCGTGTGGTTTTCCGTCTTGACCACGCCTCCGAGGCGCTCAGACCGAGCGCCAATCTGAACACCCTCTCGTCCAGGCCGTTGTCGCTGATCGATCCGATCTGGCCGAACTCGAAGGAGACGTCGAGCGCGCCGGGGCCTCCCGGAAGGCCGAAGCCGGTCCCGAAGGTGATGAAACGCGAGTTGACGGGATGGCCCGCCGGATACTCGAGGGCCCAGCGATTCTCGAAGAATCCGATCCGGAGAGGGATTCTCTCGAAGAAGGGCCCCGACTGCGCGCGTAGCCGCTCGACGCCGAACGCGATGAGCCGCTCGTCGCCGATCGATCCGGCGAGCTGCTCGAAGCCCGTTGGCTCCGGGGCGCTGCGCTGCCAGAGGTGCGCGTGCACCCACCACCGGCCGATGATGCCTGCCGAGGCGCCGACCTCCCACGAGAGCGGAAGGTTGAAATCGAAGCGCGACAACGAGTCGAGCCTCGCAAGCGTGTAGGTGAAGGTCTCGTGGACGGTGTAGTCGGTGCTCGTCGTCACGCCGGCGCCGACCGAGAGCCGCGGCCCCACCTGGATGAGCGCCGACGCGCTCCACGAGCTCCCCGAGAAGCTCCTCAACCGGCTCGACACGGTGTTGCTGTAATATGTTTTATGGTAGACGAAGCTGGAATTGTCCCTGATCGAGCCGCGCTCGAGATCGTACGCCCCCGAAAAGCGCGCCCACGAAGTCGGCTTCCAAGCGAGCGAGATGGGCACGGTGAAGAGGCCGCTCCGGTGCTCGTAGGTGTCGAACCCCACCGGCGCGTCTCCGAGCGGATGCTGGAACGAGAATGTGCCTTTCCCCTCGAAACGCGTCCGGTAGCCGGTTCCGAAGACGAGCCCTTTCGCGAGCGGCACCGCGAGCATGACGGACGGCATCTGAAACCGGTTCTCGTACGCCGTCGTGCTCGCGCTTCGCACGGTGCTCAGACCGACCGCTTCGAGAATCGAGAACGTGAGTGAGGACAGATCCGCCATCGTCGCGGGATTGGCGGAGACGGCGTTCATCGTGTCGACGGCGGCGTACGCCGAGAGGCCGAGGGCCCGGTACCGGCCGCTTCCGGCGAACTGATCCTCGCCGAGAAAGTTGATGCCGAAGATCGATTGAGCCGAGGCCGGCGCGCCGAACAAGCCCGCGACGAGGAGCATGGCGGGCACCAGACCTGCGCACATGCGTCTCTTCATCGCGCGCCTCCGAAATCCGCGGGCATCGAGTAGATGAGCTCGATGTACGGCGCGGGGGGGGCGTATGGCGAATGAATGGCGTTCGGGGGGCTCGGCGCGAAACAGGCCCGCTGAACGAGCCTGACCTCCTGGTCCGATTGCAGCACGAGCCCGTAGTTGAGTCTCGCCCCTCTCAGAACGTCGGCGAGATAGCCCCTGAGCGGCATCTTGATCGTCTGCGACACAAAGGGACTGAACGAGGAGCGATCCACGCCCGTGCCCGCGCGCCAGGTCGTCGACGCCGTGTCGGGGGACGCCGGGGCATAGAGATAGTACAGGAAGGACGACGACTGCCCGATCAAGAGCTCTCCGCCCGTCGCCCCGAGCCCTTCCCTGCCCTGAACTCTCAGCACGAGAAACGAGGCGTTCACCATCGCCCGCTTGGGAATGGCGGATACGTCGAACGTGAAGAATATGCGCCGCGCGAGCCCACCCACGACATTGAGACTGGTTGAATCCGGTTCGGGAGGGAAAACGGCGACCGCGTAGTCCGCGAGCGGTCCGAAGGCGGTCGACGTCCCGTCCGTGAACGTCACCCGCACGGCGGGAGGATCGCTGCCGAACTCGCGCGCGTGCATCTCGATGAGGCTCGACGTGTCGGGCGTCGCGGCCCAGACGATCGCGATGCCGTAAGGCGCGCGCCGTCCGGAGATCCATCCGTTCACGACGGTCGTATCCATATTGTATTCGGTCTTTCCGATCGCGAGCGTATCGATGGTCCTGCCGAGGGAGTCGGCGATCGGACGCGGATCGTACGGCGGCACCGCGACGATCGTATCGGAATCGTTGAAGCTCGCGCGCAGCTCGTTGAACGTCACGGGGAGCGCGAAGGCGTCGGGCGTCGCCGTCAGTATCGGAAGATGAAGACTGGCGGATGAGATTTTCTTGCCCGCGTCGGCCGTCGGGAGCGTGAAATCGAATCTGAGGAGAATGGCGCGGTACTCGATCCCCTTCGTCTTGCCGAGCGCGAGCAGCGAGGATATCCCGTCCCCGCGCGGCACGTCGACGGTGACCGCGTTCACCGGGATGATCACGCGATAGGTCTGCCCCGCCTTGACCCCGTACGTGCCGCTACCCACGAACTGCTCCGACAGCGGCCCCTCGGGGTCCGAGCTGCAGGAGAGGACGAGCGCGAGAAACGCCGGGAGGATCCAGTGCTTCGTCTTTATTATCATATCACCAATGTAACTCCTGAAAAAGCGCGCACCAAGAACTATCACACAACATCCCGCGCGTCAAGGCGAATGCCGTTTCACGAGGATGCCGACGACCGTTCCGGTGAAGAGCTCCCCCGCGAGCGGCACACGCGCGAGGGGGGCGAGCCACGAGTACTTGGGGGGCTTCAGCTCCTCGAACGAGAGCTCGACCCCGGCGAGCCCCGCGAGAATCCGGCGATAGCGGCGGACCGTGATCCGGTTGAGCTCCCGGTGGTACTCGTCCATGAGCCGCTCCGCGCCCGCCGCCGGATTCGCCTCCCCGCGGGAAGCAAGCTCCCGTTCGAGGAGGGCGCGCAGGAGCCATTCGGGGAAGAGGAGATGGCACCAGGGAGTGCGGATGTAGTCGTAGAGGTGCGACCCGAGGGGGGAGCCCCACGGGGTGAAGAAGAGGAAGATCGATCCTCCGGGCCTCAGCACTCTCGCGAGCTCGCGAAGCGCGCCCTGGGGATCGGAAAAATGCTCGAGGGAGTCGTTCGCCATGATCGCGTCGAAGGTCCCCTCGGCGAAGGGGAGCCGCCCGGCGTCCCCCGCGGTGAAGACGGCCTCGACCCCGCGAGAGCGGGCGAACTCGACGCACCGCGAGATATTGTCCTCAGAGATGTCGACGCCCGTGACGCGGGCCCCTGACTCGGCGTAGGCGACCGTTTTGCCCCCGAGCCCGCAGCCGACGTCGAGGACGCTCTTGCCTCTCAGGTCCCCGAGCCGATCCCCGTACGATTCGAGAATGTCTCTCCCGGTGCGATACTCCCAGAGGGAATAGGCCTCGCTCGATCCGCGCCCGCCGACCCGCGGGCCCGGCAAGCGGCGGTCGATCGCGTAGACGAGGGAAGCGATGAACCTCTTCATTGGGCTTTCGCGGCGGCGACGAATCATGCCGCGGGCTTGTCAGGCGCCCCCTTCTTCGACTCGTAATACATATAGAGACACAGGCCGATGAAGAGAACGATCGCGATGACCTCGCCGACGGGCCGCTCCGCGACGTGCAGGTTGAGCTTCTGGTTCCAGCCGGGGAGCGCGATGAGCGCGCTCACGACCCCCATGAGGGCGCCGCCAGCGATGAAGCCCGACGCGATGAGCGTGCCGCGCTCGCGCCTCCGCGTGTTGACCTCTTCGCTTGTGCTCCGCGTCGAGACGAGATGCGAGATGAGCCCGCCGATGATGAGCGGCGTGTTGAGCTCGATCGGCAGATACATGCCGAGCGCGAAGGGCAAGGGCGGCACCTTGATGAGCTCGAGAATGATCGCCATGAAGATTCCCGCGAGGTAGAGAAACCACGGGGCGGTCGTCGTCGTCATGAGCACCTTGATGACGGCCGCCATGGCGTTCGCCTGCGGCGCGGCGAGCGCCGTGGGTCCCGTGAAACCGTAGACCTTGTTGAGGAGGAGCAGCACGCCCGTCACGGAGAAGGCCGCGACGAGAATGCCCATGAACTTCCAGCGCTCCTGGTTGCGAGGCGTGCTCCCGAGCCAGTAGCCGACCTTGAGGTCGCTGATGAAGGCGCCCGCCGTGGCGAGCGCCGTGCAGACCACGCCGCCGATGATGAGCGCCGAGAGCATGCCGGCCGCGCCCGAGAGCCCCGCCTTGACGAGGATGACGCTCGAGAGGATGAGCGTCATGAGGGTCATCCCCGAGACCGGGTTCACGCCGACGATCGCGATCGCGCGCGCCGCGACCGTCGTGAAGAGGAAG
>JBEKAW010000139.1:0-7129 GCA_050015715.1 Candidatus Krumholzibacteriaceae bacterium | reverse complement strand
TGTACCTGCACGCGCTTCCGTCCGCGCCCTTCATGAAGATGATAGACATGCTCGGCGAGGCGTCCATCCCCACGGGGCTCATGCTTCTCGGAATGCAGCTCGAGAGCATCGTGCTCGAGTCCTCCGCGTGGCGCGCCACGCTCGCCGGAGCCGTCCACGGTGAATTCAGGATCGGGGACGAGCACAACGGCGAGGTGAGCGAGGGCGTGTGCGAGACGCCGTACACCGCGGCGATCGAGCTCAAGCGCGACATCAGCGGCGGGCTCGCCTCGGCCGCGCTCAAGATTCTCGGGGGATTCGCCGCCTCGTACGGTCTCATCCAGCTCTTCCATTTCAACGCGAACATGAACCAGGTCATAGTCGTGCAGTCCGCGATGCCGACGGCCGTCAACGCCATCGTCTTCGCCACCGAGTTCAACTGCCGCCCGCGCCTCGTCGCCGTGGGCATTCTCGCCTCTACGCTGGCGAGCGTGGTGAGCATTACATTAATATTACGGTACGTGGGATTCTAGAGACGTTGCGCCCGCCGGAGGAACGCCATGCCGCGGAGAGTCCTCACATTCGCGCCGCGAAACGCCGAGGAGGCAGCGGGAATCTTCCGCGCCGTGAGCGCCGCGGCGAAGGCGGGAAGGAAGATCAGGGCGGGCATCGTCGAGAGCCCGTTCGGGCCCTCGGCGGGGGTGGATCTTCCGGCCGCATACTCCTCGATGGAGGAGATTGGGCGGACGACGGCGGCGGAAGAGACGCTCGCGCTTCTGAGCCACGCCGCGATGGACGGGATTCAGGAGATATCGACGAAGGACTTCCTCGCGGTCGTCGGCGGGGGCGTGAGATTCGGCGAGCTCGTCGAGGCGGTGCGCGCGGCGGGGCTCTATCTTCCGCATGAGCCGGCGGGGGCGGCCGGCGCCGAGGCGCGGGATGCGTCGCACGCCGAGACGCGCTGCGCGGCGACCCCCGGCGCGGCGCGCGACGCGACGATCGCCGGGATCATCATGGCCGGCACCTCCTTCAGGACGGAGGGGCGGTACGGGCGCCTGCGGGAGTATCTTCTCTCGCTCGAGCTCGTAACACCCGGGGGCGAAATCATCCGGACCGGCTCGCGCTCGGTGAAGGACGTCACGGGCTATGATGTAACGGGATTTCTCATGGGGCAGGGGGGGCTCTGCGGAATGATCGTGAAGGCGACGATCAGGCTTCTGCCCGCTCCCGGCACGCGGCTCAGTTTTGTCTGCGAGGGCGCTCGAGGCGCCCTCGAATCGCTCGCGGGCGAGATACGTCGGAAGTTGAGCCCTGCGTTTCTCGAGATGGTGGACGGGAGCGGTGGCGTTCAGGCGCGCGAGGATTCCGCCGCCGCGCGCCTTATCGGCGAGATCCAATCGGCGGTGCGAGGCAGGGAAGAGGCGCTTCTCGGGAATCTCTCGGCGCTCGCTCCCGAGGGCGTGCGCGTCGCGAAGCTCGACCCCGCGGCGCTCGAGGGAGCCGAAGCGCCGAATGCGGAGCCTCCCGGGAGCCGCCCGCGCGTGGACGATGCCACCGGCGATCGCGTGGCCGAGGAGCTCAACCGCAGGCTGCTGCGCGTGTTCGATCCGCAGGGGATCATGCTCCCCTGAAGGGTAGTGGCGACGAAGGACGACATGGCCGAAGAGAACAACAAACGTGACGTGACGAACGATCTTCTCCTCTGCAATCGCTGCGGCACCTGCCGCTACGTGTGCCCGGTTCTCTCAGTGTATCGCGAGGAATGGGCCGGGGCGCGGGGCAAGGTCGAGCTCGCCGAGGCCTATTTCAAGGGAGAGAAGATCGACGACAAGGAGCTCCAGAAGGTATTCGACTACTGCCTCCACTGCATGACGTGCGAGGAGAATTGCCCCTCGGGTATGCGGGCGAGCGAGATCGTCATGGCGGTCCGGGCCGAGATGGCGCGGCGCGGCCACATGCCGCGCGTGAAGAGGCTCGCCGTCTGGATGCTCGGGGGCGCCGACAGAGCGCTATTCAAATTAGCGAGGACGTTCGGGTTCGCCCGCCGCGCGCCGCTTCACGGCGTCGGCGGCCGGGGCCCGCTCTCGTTTCTATATCCTATCATCGGGTGGCCGCGCGAACGGTTCATCCCGCTGCCCGCGGCGAAGCCGTTCCTGACAATGGGGCCGGAGCTCTACAAGGCCGCCGACATCGCCGTCATGCCGGCCGACTGGACTGCGTTCCGCGGCGCGCACGCGGCGGCCGGCGGAACGACATTCGACGAGGCCAAGGCCGCCGGGCTTCTCGATCTCGTCGCGGCCGCGCGGCGAAAGAACATGGCCGCCGGGAGGCGCGCCTACTTCTTCATCGGCCACGCGGTGGACCACTTCTTCCCCGAAGAGGCCCGCGCCGTCGTGCGGCTCCTCAACATTCTCGGCGTCGACGTGCTCGCGCCGAAGGACCAGGCGTGCTGCGGGGCGCCCGTGTACTACGCGGGTGATATCGCCGGGGCGCGCGAGGCCGCGGCCGAGCTTCTCCAGAAATTCGAGGAGCGCGAGTACGATTGGATCGTGACGACGTGCTCGTCCGGCGGGCTCATGCTCAAGGAGGAATTCCCGAGGATCTTCGATCTCAACTATGACGGATACTTCGAGATCGGATGGGATGCGGGGACCGAGAGCTTCAGGCGTGAGCCGAGCCGCAGCACGGTCAAGGAGCAGTATCCGCGCGTCGAGGATCTGTACCGGCACTACGTCGAGGGCAAGGTTCGCGATGTGAACGAGCTCGTCGCCGAGGTCCTCGGGCTGCAGAAGAAGAGCGACGGTTCGAATGGACTCCTCGGCGAACCGGAACAGGCTCACGAGACTTCAGCGCCAGCCGCGGCGGACAAGAAAGATACGACGCTGCCCGTCGTGACCTACCATCAGCCGTGCCATCTCAACCGCGGGCAGCACGTCGACTGGCAGCCCGAGGCGATTCTCGAGCTCTTGCCGGGGTACGCTTATATCCGAATGAAGGACTTCGATCGGTGCTGCGGAGGGGGCGGATCCTTCGCGTTCCTTCACAGCGAGGCGTCGACGGAGATCGCGAACGTCAAGATGAACGCTCTCGAGGAGCTGCGCCCCGACGTCGTCGCGACCGCGTGCCCGCTCTGCCGCATCCAGCTCATGGACATGATCCGGCGGCGGTTCGTCGTCGAGGCGCGAGCGAGGGGCGAGGCGCCGCGCGCGATTCCGGTGACGACTCCCGCCGAGCTCTTACTTCAAGACTTGCTGAAGGTTATGGCGCGATGAAGGCTCACGGGCGCCTTCCGGCGCCGGGGATATTGAACGTTGACAATAGAGGTGCGGCTGGCTATTATTGGTACTCGGCGATGCCTCCGGGCGTCGCTTGCATTTTGAAAAGCTGAAATCTCTTGTGCTCCTGAGTAGCTCAATCGGTAGAGCATCCGGCTGTTAACCGGAGGGTTGTAGGTTCAAGTCCTACCTCAGGAGCCAGATTATTTCTGTACGAACTCGGGGTGCCCCATTGGTTAACACCGCCCCTTGAGAGCCGCCTTTTCGTAACGCCGCTATTTCTCGCACAGCCATAAGGATTTGCGCGATTGCCCGCTCAGCTGGTTGACTCTCTGTTTTGGAAAGAGAGAACCGGCATCCTTCGCGGCGATCAGAATTCCACCCAATAAATGGAGACAATTCTCCAAAATTCTCTGATTCTCTCGATGCTGCCGGTATTTGGTTAACAGCTTTCTTGTTCTGTGGTCCCAGATTGAATGAAATTAGGAAGTGGGCAAGGGCGGCCTATGGGGTGTGAGCTGGCTGCCCGGGCTGCACGTTTCGCGAACCATTCGAGTCATCTTGCCGAAACCAGGTTAGTTTATTTATCTCATGCCCTGTCTGATATGATAATCCCGAAACGGGTCTCTGCATGGTAGGGCGATCCCCTTTTGATTTCTATGTCATCGTTGTGGTAGTATTCAGACCAACAGAGAGCCTTGGATCTCACTTCATTACGTCCAACACAGGAGAAAAGAGGAAACGCAATGGATCCAGACGTAATGGCATTTCACAAATCCATATCTGGTGAGCTGCAGGTATTAAAAGACAGGGTCAGAAACCTGATTGGCTCCGCTCACTGGCCAAGTGACGGGGCTCATAAGGAAGCGATTATCAAGAATTTGCTAAGAACTTACCTTCCTGCGGACAGGACGGTGGGAAGTGGCTTCATATGCTACCCTGGAGGCCAAGAAGGCCCTACTGTCGCATCAAAACAAAATGATATCCTGATCATAGATAATGAACTTCCGGTCTTGTTTAGGTCTGGCGAGTTCTTGATCGTGACTCCTAATGCCGTAAGGGCTATTGTTGAGGTAAAGACACAAATCAATCGCTCTGAGTTCAAGAAGGTGGTCAAGAATCTATCGATCGAGAAGAGGAGACTATTTAGCTCAGGTGGGCCGAACGCCATTACTGGACTATTCGTTTACGAGAACACTGACATTCCTGATAGCGAGCTTCTGAAGATATTGAAGGAACAGTCTCACGGGGACAAATACCAATCTGTTGACATTATCGCGATTGGACCCAGTAGATTCTTTAGACTCTGGCAGACAGGCACAATCGCAGATAGCCCAGTTTCAGAAGCGGTATGGCACAGCTACAATCTTGAGGAATTGGCACCCGCCTATTTCATTCATAATATCACTCTCCGCTTGTCCAAAGCAGATGAGCACCGCATGGAAAAGTTGTGGTTTCCAATTGATGGTGGCAAGGAGAAGTTCAGGCAGTGGTACTGCGCCGTGATAAAAGGGGGACCCAAGCAATTTGAGTAGAATGTCTCTCCCATGACTGGCGGCTCTCAATACTTGCCTTTGGCAACAATGACTGGCTCCCACGAGTGAGCGCGCTAGGATAGGCGGCGTTCCAGGTGCGGCGGGCGCAGGATGCGGCTCACTGTTATTACGGAGGTAAATGGGTTTCGGCACTCTTGATGGAGCTACATGGCTGGTGCTAGTCAGTTGCGGTTAACGGCACAAGAGCCGTTGGGACTGACTCTCAGGGCATAGATATGCCAAGACTTACTGCGTTGGTCCTCCCACACGACAATGGCGCCGCCCGCACCATCGTAGACGATTCTGGGACCTAACTGATCCCACGTTGCTGTGCAGAGGGCGACGCCATCTGTCGCCCACTGGACGGTTCCTGAGGCATTCACACGCTGGGCATATATGTCCAAGCGCCGGGTGCGGTCGTCGCACCACGTGACAATGGCGCCGCTCGCGCCATCGGAGGTGATCGTGGGATTCATCTGGTCCCCCGTTGCTGTGCAGAGGGCGACGCCATCGGTCGTCCACTGGACAGCTCCCGAGGCGTCTACCCTCTGGGCATAGATGTCACAGTTGGTCTTGCTGCGTTTGTCATACCACGTGACAATGGCGCCGCCCGCACCATCGTAGACGATCGTGGGAAAAGCCTGATCCCCCTTGGCCGTGCAAAGGGCGACGCCATGGGGCGCCCACTGGACGGTTCCTGAGGCATTCACACGCTGGGCATAGATGTCCCGGTCTTTTGGGGGGCGCTCCTCGTTCCACGTGACGATGGCGCCCCCCGCACCATCCGAAATGGTCTCGGCGAAGTCTCCCGTTGCGGCGCAGAGGGGAACACCATTCGGGTCCCACTGGATAGCTCCAGAGGCATTCACGTGCTGGGCATAGATGTCCCACGTGCTCAGCAGGCTGCGGCGGTCTAGCCACGTGACGATAGCGCCCCCCGCGCTATCGGAGACAATTCTGGGAGAGTACTCATCCCCAGTTGCCGTGCAGAGGGCCACACGTTTGGTGCTCCACTGGACAACTCCAAAGGAATTCACCCGTTGGACATAAATGCGCCGCACGTTGCCCCTGCGGTAATCAAGATGGTGGTAATGAAGCCACGCGACAATAGCGCCGCCCGCGCCATCGGATGTGATCGCAAAATCCTGACCACTCGATGTCGTCGCGCCAAGGGCGATGCCATCGCTCCTCCATTGGACGGCTCCTGAGCGACTTACGCGCTGGGCATAGATCTTGGGGTTTCCGGTGCGGGAATCGTACCAGGTGACTATGGCACCACCTGCGCCATCGGACGTGATCGCGGGAT
Organism: Candidatus Krumholzibacteriaceae bacterium; assembly: GCA_050015715.1. GTDB lineage: Bacteria > Krumholzibacteriota > Krumholzibacteriia > Krumholzibacteriales > Krumholzibacteriaceae > SSS58A. The sequence goes on along the minus strand of JBEKAW010000139.1, from coordinate 1,034 downwards.
AGGACTGATTCTCGGTTGCCGTGCAGATGGGGATGCCATCGGTCGTCCATTGGACATCTCCCGAGGTATTTACGCGCTGAGCATAGATATGCCCGTTGCCGCTGCGGTGGTCAAGCCAGGTGATAATGGCGCCACCGGCGCCATCGGAGGTGATCGCACGATAGGATTGATTCCCCGCTGCCGTGCAGATGGCTACGCCATCCTGAACCCAATTCGCCCACACGGACGGCACGGCAGTAATCAAAGCACAGAGCACAAGGAGAGGCACCTTCTTCATCACCCTGCCCATAGCTGCTCCTCTTTCAAGGTATGTCCTTTTGATCTCGAGAAGAGTGGAGGATAAAGAGACAAAGGCAGCGCTCTCTCCCCCGCCATGCTTCCAATCTATGAACGATAATTAAACATAATATTCCTGCTGTGGGAGTTACAGTGAAAAGAAGGGGGGGGCTCTTCCTCCAAAGACTGAATGAAGTTCGGAAGGTGGCAGGCGTGCGCCGTAGGATTTGAACTGGTTCCCAGATTGACGAATTCGAAACATCCCGTAGGGCTTGGCGGGCACGGGTCGTTTCAACTCTACTTTCCTCTTTCTGGTTCTCGCATCGAATACTTCAATTCACGGCTCGCTGAGGAACTTGACTCTCTAGGGATTTGCGGCTAGCCTTGAACTTGAAGGGGCTCTCATGAGATTAATGGTCCTGGGGGATGTCGAAGAAAGAGGACCGGCCCGGCGTAGGGGAGTTCTTGGAATGAACCAGTGTTACTGCGGCGACAACCTGGAGATTCTCAGGCTCTATTTTGACGACGACAGCGTTCGGGTTGCGGCCTGAAATGAAGACGATGAAAACGAAGCTGGTTTTGTCCGTTTGCATAGCTATCATCGGATTGGCAGTGGCGTATGCCATCCATTCGACTGCGACTTCGCCGCGATGGGTCGTGGATGATTCATTTATCCTCTTCAGATATGCCGACAACTTGGCCAACCACGGAGAGCTGAACTGGAACCTTGGGGAAAAGCCGGTCGAAGGATACACGGG
>JBEKAW010000138.1:0-7141 GCA_050015715.1 Candidatus Krumholzibacteriaceae bacterium | reverse complement strand
TCGCCCTGTCCCAGGATTTTCGCGCTCTCGCGGAAACGATCCAGTCGCTCACCGCGAAGCTCATCGATATGAAACAGACGCAGCTCGATTTTCTCCAGGACCAGGTCAGGGTGAAAAGCGCTCTCGGACATTTCGAGAACGTGCTGCGGGAGCTCGATACGCGGTCCGCGGAGACGCGGGAGAATATCGCCGCCACGGAGAAAGAGGCGAGGGTTCTCGCCGCCGACCGGGAGACGAAAGCGGCCGCGCGGCGCGAGATCGAGGAGGCGCTCGCGCTCTTCGAGCGCGAGCGGACGAATCTTGTGGATTCGATGCAGGACCAGGAGAAGGGGATCCTGGAGCGCGAGCGGCTCCTCGCCGAGAAGCGCTCCGAGCTCACCCATCTGCGGAGCAAGCTCGATCTGCTCCGGCGGATGAAGGACGGCTTCGAGGGTTTCCCCGGCGGGGCGCGGCATCTCCTCACGAGCGGCGACGTCCGCGTGCGGGGCCCGCTCGTCGAGTTTCTCAAGGTCGAGGACCGGTTCAAGCCCGCGTGCGAAGCCGTGCTCGCCGGAATGCTCGAGGGCGTCGTCGTGGAGCGTCTCACGAATGCGCTCGATCTCATCGGCGAGCTCGCCGGGAAGAACCAGGGGCGCGTGCGCCTGTTCGCGGAGGACGCGCGGCCGGCCGGCCGGCGCGCGCCGGCGGGATCCGTGACCGGCTGTCTCGGCATGCTCGGCTCGTTCGTCAAGGTCGACGATTCGCGCAGGGCCCTCGTCGAGAATCTGATCGGCGGCGTGTACGTTTTCGAGGACGCCTCGCGCGCGCTCGACTTCGTCTCGTCGGAGCAGGGCGCCGGCGCCAGCGCGGTGACGCTTTCGGGCGTCGCGTTCTCGGCCGCGGCGGGCGTCTATTTCGCGGGGGGCGCGACCGAGGAGTTCTCGCTCCTCGGCCGGAGCGACGACATCGAGCGGACCGGGGAGACGATTCTCCGGCTCGAGGGCGAGGTCGCCTCTCTCGCCGTCTCGTGCGAGGGGGAGCGCGCGGAGCGGGAGAATCTCCAGGTGCGCGTGCGCGGGCTCGAGGGGGACATTCAGCGGGGACGCGACGAGCTCTCGAAACGGCGGGAAGAGCTCCAGGGAATCGAGAAGGATCACGCGACGCGGAAGGAAAAGGTCTCTCTCCTCCTCAAGACGATCGACGAGATCGAAACCTCGCGCTTCGACGTTCTCTCGAAGCTCGAGGAGGTGCGACTCTCGCTCCGCTCGCAGGAGGAGAAGGGTGCGGGCGGTCCCGCCGCTTCGATCGAGGGAGATCTCGCCGCGCTCCACACGCGGAAAGAGGAGGTCGAGGCCTCCCTCACGGAGAAGAGGGTCGCGCTCGCCTCGCTCAACGGAGCGCTCGACAAGCAGCGGGAGGAGCTCAAGGGGCTCGCCGAGATGGAAGCGCAGTTCCGCGGCATCGTCGACGAGCGGCGGCGCGAGATCGCTTCGTCCGAGGAAGAGCTCGGCGGGCTCGCCTCCGGCGTGGAGGCCGAGCGCTCGGTCGTGCGCGACCTCCTCGAGGAGGAGCGCTCGTTCGAGCGCGGGCTCGAGGAGCTCACGGGGAGCCTCGAGGAGCGGCGCGCCGAGGCGGAGGGGGCCGAGAAGGAGCTCAAGGGGCGCAAGGCGGAACGCGAACGCGTCTTCGAACGGCTCGGCGAGATCAAGATCGTTCTCTCGACGCTCGAAACGAGGATGCGCGGCCTCGTCGACAAGGCGCGCGAGATGTACGCCGCCGATCTCGGCTGCTACCTCGAGGGCACGGAGCTCCCGCTCACGGACGAGGAGGCCGCCGTCACGAAGGAGATGCTCGACAGGGAAAAGAAGAAACTCGAATCGATCGGCCCCGTGAACCTCGCCGCCGTCGAGGAGTTCAACGAGAAGAAAACGCGCCTCGATTTTCTGGAGGCCCAGAAGGCGGATCTCGTCAAGGCGAAGGAAGAGCTCGCGGAGGCGATCAAGAAGATCAACGCGCGCGCGCGAAGCCAGTTCCTCGAGACGTACGAGCTCGTCCGGAAGAACTTCCAGGAGACCTTCGTGATCCTCTTCGAGGGAGGAGAGGCGGACCTGAACCTCGGCGAGGGCACCGACCCGCTCGAGGCCGACATCGTCATAACGGCGCGTCCCAAGGGAAAACGTCTCCAGGATATAGCTCTCCTCTCGGGCGGCGAGCGGGCGCTCACCGCGCTCGCGCTCCTCTTCGCCCTCTACAAGGCCAAACCGAGCCCCTTCTGCATCTTCGACGAGGTCGACGCGCCCCTCGACGACGCCAACATCCAGCGATTCCTCAGGATGCTCCAGGTGTTCAAAAAGGACACGCAGTTCATCATCATCACGCACAACAAGCGCACGATGGAGGTCGCGGAGACCCTCTACGGCGTCACGATGGAGGAACGCGGCGTCTCGCGCGTCGTCTCCGTCGATTTCGACGGGATCGAAAAGGTGCTCCGCAATCGCGCCGCGTCCGACCGGGTGCTCGTGCCCTCCGAAACATCATCGAACTGACGGAGATTCGAATGCAGAGACTCTTCCAGGGGCTCCGAAAGACGAAGGAGCGCCTCTTCGGTTCCATTCAAGGGATCTTCGCGGCCGGCTCGCTCGACGCGGGCGCGCTCGACGATCTCGAGGGGGTGCTGCTCGCGGCGGACCTCGGCGTCGCCGCGACCGAGCGGATCGTCGAGCGCCTCCGCGAGACGAGGGGCCCGGTCGCGGGCCCCTCGGAGTACCGCCGCGTCATGGCCGAGGAGCTTCTTTCGATCATTCGCGAGACTCCCGTTCCGGAGCCGCCCGCCGGGCGCCCTCGGGTCATCGTCGTCGTCGGCGTAAATGGCGTAGGGAAAACGAGTACCATCGGAAAGCTCGCGTATCTCTTCAAGCGCGAAGGACGGTCCGTTCTCCTCGCCGCGTGCGACACGTTTCGCGCGGCGGCGGTCGAGCAGCTCGAGCTCTGGGCGGAGCGGGCCGGGGTGCCTATCGTGCGCCAGAAGAGCGGCGCGGACCCCGCCGCCGTGGCCTTCGACGCCGTGCAGTCGGCGAAGGCGAGAGACATCGACATCGTCATCGTCGATACGGCCGGGCGTCTCCATACGAAGGTGAACCTCATGGACGAGCTGAAAAAGATATTCAACGTGCTCTCGGCGAAGATCGCCGGTATAGGTCTCGAGGGCTGGCTCGTCCTCGACGCCAATACGGGACAGAACAGCCTCCGTCAGGCCGAGGCGTTCGCGTCGGCCTTGCCTCTGACCGGACTCGTTCTCACGAAGCTCGACAGCACCGCGAAGGGGGGCGCCATTATCCAGATTCAGGAGGACCTGCGCGTCCCCGTCATCTACGTCGGCGTCGGCGAAGCGCTCGAGGACATCGAACGGTTCGACGCGGGGCTCTTCGTCGCGGGTCTCATCGGCGAATGACATCTCCGCTCTTGACACTTCTCGTGCCGCTCGTTAGAATCTATGTAATGTGAATGGCCCCTCACGGGGCATGAACCTTCGGGGCGGGGCGAAAATCCCCACCGGCGGTGAAAGCCCGCGAATGAGCTGCCCAAGCTCACCGATCCGGCGCAATTCCGGAGCCGACAGTAACAGTCTGGATGGGAGAAGGTTTTTCTTCGTTTCATGGCCGCCGTATCTTTCGGCCGCGCCGCCTTCCCGTCACGGAATTCCCGAAGGACCGGTTCTCTCGAAGGAGAACGATATGGATTTCGAGGAGAAGTGCATTCGCCGCGCGCTCGAGCTCGCCGAAACCGCGCTCGGCGAGACCTTTCCGAACCCGCTCGTCGGCGCCGTCGTCGTATCCGGCGGCCGGATCGTCGGCGAGGGTTTTCACCGGGGCCCCGGGCGGCCTCACGCCGAGATCGAGGCGATCCGCGACGCCGGGGATCGCGCGCGCGGGGCCGAGCTCTACCTCAATCTCGAGCCCTGCTGCCATTACGGGAGGACCCCCCCGTGCACCGACGGTATCATCGACGCGGGGCTTTCGCGAGTCGTCTTCAGCATGTACGATCCCGACGCCCGCGTCAGGGGGAAGGGAGCGGCGGCGCTGAGGGCGCACGGCATCGAGGTCAAGGCGGGCGTATGCGCGCGCGAAGCGCTCGAGCTCAATCTCCCCTACGTTCACCGGAACCTTTCGGGCCGCCCGTTCATCATGCTCAAGCTCGCCTCGACGCTCGACGGGCGGCTCACGTGGGGCTCGGAGCGGTACTTCGCGGGGGAGAGGGAACAGCGCTACGTCCATCGCCTGCGGGCCTGGACGGAGGCGATCGCGATCGGGATCGGCACGCTGTCGATCGATCACCCGAAACTGGACCGGCGCTTCTACCGCGAGGACATGCGTTCGCCGGTGCGGATGGTCTTCGATTCGGCGCTCAGGTTCCCGGAGGATTATCCGTGGCTCGCCCGCAAGGAACGCGTCATCATCTACTGCCTGACGAACGTCGATCCGATACGCAGACGGCAGCTCGAGACGGCGGGGGCCGAGGTCGTGCCGCTGCCGCGCGGGCCGCACGGGGTCGATCTCCGGTTCTGGCTCGAGGACATCTCGACGAAGGAGATCACCTCGGTGATCGTCGAGGGAGGGGGCGAGGTCGCGACCGCGTTTCTCGGCGACGGGTGCATCGAACGTCTCGTGCTCTGCTACGCGCCCCTCATCTCGGGTCAGGCGGGAGTCGCCTGGTACCAGGACGGCCGCGGACCGCACTGGCTCGCGCGGGGGGAGCTCCTGCTGAGGGAAGCGATGACGATGGATGACGATCTCGTGCTCATCTACGATTCGAGGAAGATCGGCGAATACCTCGCCGCGGTCACGGAGGAGGAGACCATTGTTCACTGGGCTCGTTGAGGCGATCGGCACCGTGCGCTCCGTGCGTAAATCCGCGAGCGGGGCGCGGTTGACGATCGAGTCGTCTCTCGAAGGGCTCGTCCCCGGCGAGAGCGTCTCGGTCGACGGCGTCTGTCAGACGGTCGCGGACGTGGACGGAGGGCGCTTCTCCTGCGACGTCGTGAGGGAGACGCTCCGCGTCTCGAACTTTCCGCTGCTGCGGCCGGGATCCCGCGTGAACCTGGAACGCTCGGTAGCCCTCGGCGCGCGTCTCGGGGGCCATATCGTCAACGGGCACGTCGACGGGACCGGCTCGGTGCGGCGCGTGATCGGGAAGCCGCCGTCCATCGAGATCGCCGTGGAGCCCGCGCTGCTCAGGTACATCGTCCCGAAGGGTTCCGTCGCCGTGAACGGGGCGAGCCTCACCGTCGGGCCGTCGGTGGGAAACGCCCGTTTTACCGTCTTCATCATTCCCCGCACGTGGGAGCACACGAATCTCCGCGATCTCAAGGCGGGCGGTACGGTGAACATCGAGGTCGACATCATCGCGAAATACGTCGAGAGGTTTTTCGCCGCGAAGAAGGGAAGTGAGGCGCTGTGAGCGTGTTCAGCCCCATCGAGGAGGCCCTCGAGGACGTCAGGAAGGGGCGCATGGTCATCGTCGTCGACGACGAGGATCGCGAGGACGAGGGCGATATCATCATGGCCGCCGAGTTCGTGACCTCCGAGAGCATCAATTTCATCGCGCGGCACGCGCGCGGGCTCATCTGCGTCGCGCTCGAGGGGGAGCGCCTCGACGAGCTCCGTCTCGGCCTCATGGTGCAGGAGAACACGGCGAAGATGGGAACCCCGTTCACCGTCTCGGTCGACGCCGTTCATGGAACGACGACGGGCATCAGCGCCTACGACCGGGCCGTCACGGTGAGGGCGCTCGTCGATCCGCATACGCTCCCGCACGATCTCGCGCGCCCGGGGCATATCTTTCCGCTCAGGGCGGCGAGAGGCGGGGTGCTGCGCCGCGCCGGGCACACAGAGGCGGCGGTGGATCTCACGCGGCTCGCGGGGCTCAAGCCGGCGGGGGTTCTCTGCGAGATCATGGCGGAGGACGGCTCGATGGCGCGCGTTCCGCAGCTCGTCGAGATCGCGAAGCGGCACGACCTCAAGGTTATCACGATATGCGACCTCATCGAGTACCGCCGCCGGATGGAGAAGCTCGTACGCCGCGTCGCCGAGGCGAGCCTGCCGACGAGGTTCGGCGAGTTCCGGCTCGTCGCCTACGAGGGGACGATCGACGGCTCGGCGAGCATCGCCCTCGTGATGGGAAGGCCGGAGGGGGATACGCCGGCCCTTGTCCGCGTTCACTCGCAATGCGTCACGGGGGACGTTTTCGGTTCGCTCCGCTGCGACTGCGGCGATCAGCTCTCGGAGGCGCTCCGGAGCATCGCGAAGGAAGGCGCCGGCGTGTTTCTCTATATCCAGCAGGAGGGACGCGGCATCGGCCTCGTCAACAAGGTCCGCGCGTACGCCCTCCAGGACTCGGGGAGGGACACGGTCGAGGCGAACGTCGAGCTCGGGTTCCCGGCCGATCTGCGCGATTACGGGATCGGCGCGCAGATTCTCGCCGATCTCGGCCTCCACAAGATCCGGCTCTTGACGAACAACCCGCGCAAGATCATCGGGCTCCGCGCGTACGGGCTCGAGATCGTCGAGCGGGTTCCGATCGAGATACCCCCGAACAAGCGAAACCTGCACTATCTCAAGGCCAAGCGCGACAAGCTCGGCCACATCTTCACCACCCTCGACGACGTTGATACCACGGAAAGCGGCGCCGCCGCCGCGCGGAAAGGAGAGAACGATGGTACGTGAAAAAGCGGGGCACCTGACCGGTGCCGGCGCAAGCTTCGCCGTCGTGATCGGACGATTCAACGAGCTCGTGAGCTCTCGTCTTCTGTCGGGAGCCGTCGATTGTCTCGTGCGCCACGACGTCGCTGAAAAGGACATTCACGTGTACTGGGTGCCCGGCTCGTTCGAGATCCCGCAGGTCGCCAAGCGCGCCGCCGCCACCGGCGTGGACGCGGTGATCTGTCTCGGGGCGCTCATCCGCGGCGAGACGGCGCACTTCGACATCCTCGCGAACCAAGTCGTCCGCGACGCGTCGAGCGTGGCGCTCGAGTCGGGAAAACCGGTCGCCTTCGGCGTCATCGCCGCCGACACCCAGGAGCAGGCCCTCGAGCGGGCGGGGAGCAAGGCGGGCAACAAGGGTTGGCAGGCTGCGCTGTCCGCGCTCGAGATGGCGAACCTCTGGA
>JBEKAW010000137.1:0-7202 GCA_050015715.1 Candidatus Krumholzibacteriaceae bacterium | reverse complement strand
CTGCGAGCGCCTCCCCGCTGGACGTGAGCGTCGGGGATCCGATCACGCTCAAGGTCACGCTCAGCGGGCCCGAATACCTCGGGAACGTCGATCTCCCGCCGCTCCAGAACGAGACGGAACTCGCGACGTACTTCAAAATCCCCGATGAGCGGGCGGAAGGGAAGATCGTGGGGAAGACCAAGGTCTTCACCCAGACGATCCGCGCGAAGAACGAGAACGTGAAGCAGATTCCCCCGATAACGCTCGCCTATTACGACACGAAGAAGAAGCGCTACGGCGCTGTGTCGACGGCTCCCATACCGATCGTCGTCCATCCGACGAAGGTCCTCACGGCGGTGGACGCCGAGGGCACGGCGACGGGCCCATTGGGGAGCCCGCTCGAGGGATGGAAGCAGGGCATCGCGTACAACTACGAGGGCCCGGCGGTGCTGAGGCCCCAGCAGTTCGGTCTCGTCTCGGCGCTCGGGAGCCCCGCGTGGCTCGCGGCGCTGCTCCTGCCCCTCGGCGCCTACATCGTGCTCCTCTCGACGGTGACGACGCGCAAGAGACGCGAGGCCGACACGGAAGGGCGCATGGCCCGCAGCGCCTTCAGGCGCCTGAGACAGCGCCTCGAGTCGATCCGGAAGGAGGGCGCGAGCGGCGCTTCTCTCTGCGAGCAGGTGCTCGGCGCGATGCGCGACTATCTCGGCGACAAGTTGTCGACGGCGGGCTCGACGCTGACGACGGCGGACGTCGTGAGGCTCCTCGCGGACGCGGGCGCTCCGGTCGAGACGATCGACGCGCTGCGCGGCGTCATGAGCTCGTGCGAGGCGGGCGCCTACGCCGGCGACAATTCCGCCGCGGCCGACAGGGAGGCATTCGTCAGGCGGGCGCTGGAAGCGGCGCAGGCCCTCGAGAAGGCGAAGAATATTTAGAATGTGCCATATTTTAGTATTGCAAATTAGCAATACGCGAGTATACTGAAAGCGTGGGATGTGCGGGGTTTGAGTGGGATGAGGCCAAGAATCAAGAGAACCGGATAAAGCACGACGTCTCGTTTGAAAAGGCAGTGCGGGCGTTTCACGATCCCAAGCGTGTCATCATCAAGGACGCGGACCACAGTCTTTCAGAGGAACGATATCATTGTATAGGGATAATCGAGGGTAGCGTTGTGACGGTAAGATTCACCTATAGGGGCAAACGTGTCAGAGTTCTGGGCGCCGGTTACTGGCGCAAAGGGAGAAAAATATATGAAGAAGAGAATCCGATACACGGATGAGCCCCTCGGTGATTTCGAGATCGTCGAGGATTTCCTGCCGCCGCCGGAGGAACTCATCCACGCTCCGGTCACCGTGAAGGTGACAATTTCGCTCAGTCTGGCAAGTATCGATTTCTTCAAGCGGGCCGCGGAGCAGAACAACACTCAATACCAGAAGCTGATTCGCCGCGTGCTCGACTTGTATGCGGCCTGGTATACGCAGAACGAAGAGAGGGCGGTCGGACGCAAGATAAGGTCTTGCGGCGCGGCTGTCGCCCGGGAAAGAAAAGGCAGAAGGTCCCGATGAAGCATCTTGCACTCCTCATGTTCATGATTTGTGCGTTCGTCTCGCAGGCGGAGGCGCGGCTCGGCGGCCAGGACATCTCGACGCATCTCTCGCAGGGGGAGCAGCAGTTCCACAGGGCGATGGAGCTCGATCGCACCGATCCCGACGCGGCGAAAGCCTACTACCAGGAGGCCATTCTCCACTACGAGGCGATCGTGAAGGAGGGGGGCGTCCGGAACGGCAGGCTCTACTACGACATCGGAAACGCCTATTTCCGTCTCGGCGACGTGGGCCGCGCGATTCTCAACTACAAGCGCGCCGAGCTCTTCATGCAGAACGATCCCAATCTCGAGCAGAACCTCGACTACGCGCGCAACCGCCGCGCCGACCGGATCGAGGTGCAGCAGCGGGAGAAGGTTCTCAAGACGCTCTTTTTCATCCACTACGACATTCCGTCGCGGGTGAAGCTCTTCATCTTCGCGATTTCGTTCGGAGCGCTCTGGGTGTCGGCTGCGGCGAGGATCTTTCTGAGATCCGGGTGGCTCAAGCTCGTCGTCATCGTCGCCGCTGCCGTGAGCGGCATCTTTCTCGCCTCGCTCGTCGTCGATTCGGTGAGCTTTGCGCGCGCGCCGGAGGGCGTCGTCACCGCGCAGGAGATCGTCGGGCGCATGGGCGACGCCGAGACGTATCAGCCGAGCTTCAAGGAGCCGCTCCACGCGGGCGCCGAGTTCACGCTCCTCGAGAAGCGCCCCGGCTGGTGGCATGTCGAGCTCGAGAACGGCGATCGCACGTGGATACCGGAGGGCTCGGCGGAGCTCGTCTTTTGATTGAATTCGCATCCCCGATGCGCTACCATAGAACCCCCTGTTTCCCGGCGTCCCGACTCGAGAAAGGAGCCCGCTTCATGAAGGTCCATCGCACCGCATTCGTGCCGTTCATTCTCATCGTTGTGCTCGCGCTCGCCGCGCCCGCCGCGTTCGCGGAGGAGGGCACGGGGCTCACGAAGGACGTGCTCAAGACGCTCCAGTCTTCCCTGAAGCTCGACGCGCAGACGAAAGCCATCATGAACGCCATGACGAACAACGACGTGCGGAGCCTCGCGTTGAACCGCGAGCTCTACAACAAGCACGACGACATATTCAACTACAAGATCGACGTGAAGGGGATCACGGACCAGGCCTCGAGCGGCCGCTGCTGGCTCTTCGCGGGGCTCAACATCATGCGCCCGTCGGTGATGAAGAAGTTCAACCTCTCGAGCTTCGAGTTCTCCGAGAACCACCTCTTCTTCTGGGACAAGCTCGAGAAATCGAACATGTTCCTCGAAGCGATCATCGACACGCGCGGCAAGGATCTCGACGACCGCGAGCTCGAGGTGCTCATCAAGGATCCGGTCCCGGACGGCGGCTGGTGGACGTACGTGGTCGCCCTCATCGACAAGTACGGCGCGGTGCCGAAGGAGATCATGCCGGAGACGAACAACAGCAAGAGCACCGGCACGATGAACGCGTTCCTCTCGAGGCTCCTGCGGCACGACGCGGTGGAGCTCCGCGCCATGGCGGCGAAGGGCGCGAAGATGCCGGCGCTCGAGGCGCGCAAGGTCGAGATGCTCAAGGACGTCTACCGGCTCCTCGTTCTCCATCTCGGGATGCCGCCGCAGGAGTTCGTCTGGCGCTACGAGGACAAGGACAACAAGGTCCATGAGACGAAATACACGCCGCAGTCCTTCTTCAACGACGCCGTCGGCGTGAACCTCGCCGATTACGTCTCCATCTTCGATCACGCGGCGAAGCCCTACAACAAGTACTACGTCTTCAAGTACGACCGGAACATGGCCGATATCCCGGACCAGGATTTCATCAACATGAAAATCCAGGATGTGAAGCCGTACGTTCTCAAGGCGATGCTCGCCGGGGAGCCCGTCTGGTTCGCGGCGGACGTCGGCGTCGAGAACGACCGGAAGGACGGCATTCTCGAGATCGGCATGTACGACTACAACTCGCTCCTCGGCGTGAACATGGATCTCACGAAGGCGGAGCGTATCCTCTACTTCGAGAGCAACGCGAACCACGCGATGGTCTTCGTCGGGGCGGACACCCTCGGCGGCAAGGCGACGAAGTGGCGCGTCGAGAACTCGTGGGGCTCCGAGGTCGGGGCCAAGGGCTACTGGACGATGTACGACAACTGGTTCGACAGTTACGTCTACATGGTGATCCTCAACAAGAAGTATCTGCCGGAGAGCGTGCTCTCGATTCTCTCGACGAAACCCGAGGTGCTCCCCGCGTGGGATCCGATGCGGGAGCTTTTCAGATAGACGGAGGTGCTCAATGAAACGGTCGATCGCGCCCGCTGCGGCGTTTGGTGTCGTGCTTCTTCTGTGCTGTGCGCTCGTGCCCGCAAAGGGCGCCGCCCAAACCTGGGCGGAGCTCTCGAAGAGAATGACCGACGACTGCGCGAAGTTCAGCCGGGACATCGAGGACATGACGCTCACGCTCGACATGTCCGTTCCGTCGTCCGACGGCGCCATGACCTCGAAATCGGTTCTGTACCGCAAGGGAAACCGGTTCCGGGCCGAAGTTTCCATGGAAGGGATGGCGGAGGCGGGCGCTCCCGCCGGAATGGCCGCCATGAAGACGATCGTCATCAGCGACGGCACGAACGTCTGGATCATCGCCCCGATGCTGGGGAAGTCGCAGATTCCCCCCGACGAGGGAAAAAAGTACAGCGGCCAGTGGACCTGCAGCGACTACATACCGGCGGACGCCCAGGTCATCGGGAGCGAGACGATCGACGGACGCGCCTGCTACGTTCTCTCCGTGCTCGACGCCTCCTCCGACGTCGCGAAGCTCTGGATCGATCAGAAGGATCTGTCCCTTCTGAAAATGGTCGGGAAAGAGAAGGAGGGGGAGGCGATGACCGCCCTCTTCTCGGATTTCAGGAAGATCGTGGGGGACCTCGACCTCGCCTACAAGACCGAGTTGTATTCGGGCGGGGATCTCATCATGACGACGACGATCACGTCTGTCGAGATCAACAAGGGGCTCGCCGACGACCTCTTCGATCCCGACAAGGTGAAGGTCGAGGGCGCTGATATGCTCAAGATGATGAAGCAGGCGATGGATACGATCAAAACCAAGCAGGTCGACTGAGCATGCGTTTTCTCAACCGCATAAGCTGGAAGGTCGCGCTCGGACTGTCCCTGATCATACTCTCGGGCATTCTCTATTCGGTCCACTACATCATCTTCGGGGACGCCCGGCATATCATGATCTACTTTCTCGGCGACCTGGCCTTTCTCCCGATCGAGGTGTTCTTCGTCACGATCGTCATATCCGAGATTCTGACCGAGCGCGAGAAGCGAACGCTGCTCATGAAGCTCAATATGGTGATCGGCGCCTTCTTCAGCGAGGTCGGGACGAGGCTCCTGAAAGAGTTCGTCCGCGTCGACAGGGACGCGGCCGAAAAGCGGGAGCGGCTCGCCTCGGCGGGCGCCTGGCGGGACAAGAGCATCAAGGAGCTCGCGACGTTCTTCAAGCAGTGCGGGTACCGGGCCGAGCCCGCCGCGGAGGATTTCGAAGGTCTGAAGCGGCTCCTCACGGGGAAGCGCGATTTTCTGCTCGGGCTCCTCGAGAACCCGAACCTCCTCGAGCACGAGTCGTTCACCGAGATGCTCTGGGCGGTGTTTCACCTGACGGAGGAGCTCGAGGCCCGCGCGGACTTCTCGAAGCTCCCCCCCTCGGACGTCAAGCACATCGAGGGGGACCTCAAGCGCGCCTATACCGCGATCGCGGTCGAATGGCTCTACTACATGGAGCATCTCCGGACACGTTATCCCTACCTGTTCTCGCTCGCCGTGCGGACGAACCCGTTCGACCCGGCGGCGTCGGTCATCGTGCAGTAGCCGGGCCGCCCCTCCATGCCCCTTATTTGACTTCATGTTAACGACATTTCGTTTATTGACACGACCCGGTTGCTTTTTTATAATTCATTGACATATCCAATCTGCCCACTTGCTTCGGGATCCATCAGCGGGAGAGAGAACGTGAAAGAGATCGTCCAGAAGATTCTGGATACCGAGAAAGAGGTTCGCGACAGCATCGAGAAGGCCCATGCGGATGCCCAGGCGATCGTGCATGACGCCGAGCACAAGAGCCGCGAGGTCGACGAGCGAGTCCGCCAGAAGGCGATTCACGAGGCGCAGGAGATCGCGGAGCGGATGAAGCAGGAGGCCGAGGCGGAGCGGCAGCGTCAGATGGCAAGCGCCCAGGGCGCGAGGTCGGAGATCATCAAGCGCAAGAGCGCCGAGATCAAGACCGCGACCGAGCGCGTCGTCGATATCATCCTGGGAATAGAGCGCCGGTGAAGACGGCGCCGCCCCCGGGCATCTCCCGCCGTGTAATTCGGCGAATATTCTCTTGAGGGAACAGCGGATGCTTCAATCTGTCGGGAAATATTCGTTCGCGAACGCGAAGATCCACGCGCGGCTGAGCTTGCTTCTCGGCCGGGAGACGATCGCGAAGCTCACCGCGGCGCGGGACTTAAGCGAGTTCTACGCGACGCTCAGGGGAACCGCGTACGAGGGCCTCTTCTCCAAGCCCGAGGCGATCGCCGATTCGAGGCTCGCCGAACGGCTCCTCATTGAAGAGGAAGTCCAGTGGCACGCGGATCTCATCAAGGCGCTCAAGGAGCCCGAACGCGCCCTCGTCGCGACGATGCTCGAGCGATACGAGCTCGAGAACCTCAAGGTGGCGCTCCGCGTCCGGGAGGGGGAGCGCGAGAAACGCGAGCTCTCCTACATCATCCGCAAGGAGCTTCCCCACAAGCTGCCCTTCGAGTCGATCGCCGCTGCGAGGACGCTCGAGGAAGCGCTTCCGTACCTGGAGCACACTCCGTACCTCTCCCCGATCAGGAAGAGCCTCGAGGATTGCAGGCAGCGGGGCACGCTCTTCCCGGCGGAGATCGCGCTCGAGCTCGATCTGTACCGGCGCATCAACGCGTGCGTCGAGGCGCTCTCCCGGCGCGATCGCCCGGTCGCGAGAAAGCTCATCGGGATCGAGATAGATCTGCGGAACATCATCTGGCTCGTGCGTCTCAAGTTCTACTGCGGCATCCCCTCGAGCGAGCTCGTCAACTACAACATGCCGGGAGGCTACCGGCTCACGAACCGCCAGCTGCGGCACGCGTTCCTGCCCGACTCGCTGAAGGACGTCTTCACGATTCTCGGGCTCATCACGCTCGAGCGGGAGTTCAGGCTCGCCGCGGACCTCCTGCGGGACGAAGGGGATCTCGGCAAGGTTTATTTCATCGAGATCGTTCTCTGGAAATATATGCTCACGGAGACGAGGAAGATCCTCGGAGGGTACCCCTTCACGATCGGAACGGTGCTCGGGTACCTCATCATGAAGCGCAACGAGATCCGGAACGTCATCACGATACTGAACGGCACCGCCCTGAAGCTCGAGAAGAGCGAGATAGAGAGTCAGCTGAGAACGGCGTACTGAGGAAGGATAGGGACCGTGTTTCTGCCCGAGCGGATGCGTCAGATCAACGTCGTCGTGTTCAGGAGCGAGATCGACGAGGTCGCCAAGACGATCGTCCGCCTCGGCATGGTCCACCTGATCCGGCTCGACGATGAAGAGCCGTGGGCGCGGGACCTGCAGACCTTCGAAGCCGCCCGGGCCC
>JBEKAW010000136.1:0-7237 GCA_050015715.1 Candidatus Krumholzibacteriaceae bacterium | reverse complement strand
GGACGAGAAGCGTCATCCCGTCGCTCACCGCGTCGAAAAAGTCGATCAGCACCTTGCCCTTGCCCCCCGGAATCATCGTGACGGCGACCCCGAGCATGATCGCGAAGAAGATGACCTGGAGCATATCCGCCGAGGTAAGGCTCTCGAACGGGTTCCGGGGAACGATCCGGATGAGGGTATCGACGATGCCCGGGACCTTGGCGGCGCTGTCGATGCTCTGCGTCGCCTCGCTCCCGTACGATTGGAGGAGCCGCGCCTTCGTGGATTCGCTGAAACCGATGCCCGGCTTGAAGACCGCGGCGAGGGCGAGCCCGATGGTGATCGCGATCGCCGTCGTGAGAAGAAAGTAGCAAATCGTCTTCGCGCCGATGCGGCCGAGCTTGCGGATGTCCCCGAGGCTCGCCGTGCCGACGAAAACGGAGGAGAAGACGAGAGGCACGACGATCATCCAGATGAGGCGGATGAAGAGATCGCCGACCGGCTTGATCGCCTCCGCGCGGGGACCGAGAAAGAGTCCCAGCGGCACGCCGACGAGAAGTCCGACGAGGATCTTCGTGTGAAGCTTCGTCCTCATGAGGGAGCTCGCGACTTTCACAGCGCCTCCGCGGCACGCGTCCGGTGAATTACCGTGAAACCGCCACAGTGTAAGCCAGGAACCGGAATCGTTCAAACATCTTTTCAGCCGCGGAACGAGGGGTACGAGATCCCGAACCGCCGCGCGTAGTAGAGACGCGTCAGCAGTATCACGGCCGCGAGAGCCGGAATGTAGAGCGGGAAGAGGAATCCCGCGGCGACCGAGAAGATGAGGGTCGCCGTTTTGACGGGAATCAGGGCGTCGGCGTTTCTCGCGGGGCCGGTGATGGAGCGCGCCGGGACGAGGAAGAACGGGAGCGAGAGGACGGAGGCGACGAGGGCGGGGTTGTTGCCCGTGACGTAGGAGGCGACCGCCGCCGCGCCCATCAGCCCCGTCGAACAGAAGAGGCCGCGCGAGACTCCGAGCATCACCCCGCTTGTCTTGAATCCCGTCTTCGAATCGGCCTCGACGTCGGCGAGCGTCGTCGCGAGATGCACGGAGGCGACAGCGAACGGGTAGGGGATGAGCGGCGCCCACCCCGCGACCGGCGCGCCCGCGGCGACCCACCCCGCGAGCGTATTGAGCACGCCGTTCCCGGCGGCGTTCGCCAGCACGTCGACGACCGGACGGCGCTTGAGCCTCACGGGTTCGAGCGAGTAGGCCGCGCCGAGGACGAGGCTCACGGCGAGTATCACGGAGAAGAGCGCGGGCAGGGTCGCGAGCGCGACCGCGAACGAGACGACGACGAGCGCGGCGGCCTCGATCCATGCCGCGCGAACGGCGATGATGCCCCGCGGGATGAGAAAGAGCTTGTTTCCCGCGAGATCGGCGCCGCGGTCCGCGATCTGGTTCATGATGTAGACGGCGCCGAGGAGCGCGGTGAACGAGACGAGCCCCGCGGCGAGATGCGCCGCTTCGATCGGCGCGCCGGAGGCGTTCGCTCCGTGGCGGGCCCCGAGAAGATAGAAGGTCCAGACGGGGATGAGAATCATCGGCCGCAGGAGGAAGATGTAATCGACCGGTTTCGCCTTCATTTCCCGGGCCATGTCACGAGGTGCCGCTTCACCTTGCGGGTCGAGGTCTTCGGAAGCTCCTCGTTTCGAATCCGCACTTCCCTGATTCGCTTGTATTCGGGAAGCTCCGCGCAGATCTTCCTGACCTCGGCGGTCACGAGAGACTCCACGCCTTCGTCCGTGAGGTTCCCGGCCGGCTCGCGCGAGGCGGAGATCGCCTCGTGGTCGGGAACGATGATCGCGGCCACCTGCTCGTTGCCTTTCCGATCCTTCGCGGGAAGCACGATGCTCTCGAGGATGCACCAGCAGCCGTTCAGGGCGGTCTCGATCTCGTCCGCGTACACGTTCTTCCCGCCCGCCGTCACGATGACCGACTTCATTCGCCCGATGAAGGTCAGGTAGCCGTCCCGGCCGAGCTTTCCGATGTCGCCCGTGTGGAGCCATCCGTCCCTGAGGACTTCCGCCGTCGCCCGGGGATTGTCGAGATAGCCCGCCATGACGTTCGGCCCTCTCACGAGAATCTCCCCGGCGCCCCCGTCGTCCGGCTCCCCGATGCGCACCTCGACGCCCGGAAGCGGCGGCCCGAGGCTGCCGCGCCTCGCGCGTCCGAGCGGATTCACGCTGATCACGGGGGAGGCCTCGGTCATCCCGTAGCCCTGCAGCACCGCGATACCGATCATGGACAGCGAAGATTCGACGTCGTCCTTGAGCGCCGCGGCGCCGCTGACGCAGAAGCGGATCGAGGCGAGCCCGTCCGCGGCGAGCCTGCGGCGGAACAGAGCCCGCGCCGTGTTCCTGCGCGTGGCGCGTCCGAGCGCGGCGACGGCCGGAGCCGTCGCGCGCAGGAGGAAGCGCTCGTACGCCGGGCGCTCCGCGACGCGCTTCTCGATCGTTTTCGCCATTTTCTCGAAGAGGAGCGGCACGCCGCAGATGACGGTGACTCCCTGCCGCTCGATGTCGTCGCGGATATCGCGCGACTTGAGCGAGCGCCCGAAGAAGATCGCGGCTCCCGTCGAGAGCGGCGCGAGGAGATTGCAGGTCGTCGAGTAGGTATGATGGAGGGGGAGAAGGCTGAGAAACGTGTCGGTCTCGATGAACGGAATGCGTCTCCGGCACGATTCGACGTTCGAGACGAGGTTGCGATTGGACAGGACGACTCCCTTCGGCTCGCCCGTCGTTCCCGACGTGTAGCAGATCGCGGCGACGTCGTCCGGCTTGACGCCTCTCGCGCGTTCCTCGAAGACCTCCGGGCCGCCCCCGGGGGCCCGCGCCCCTTCGGCGACGAGATCGTTCAGGGCCAGCGTGCCGGGGACGCCGGATTCGTCGCCGATGATGACGAGCTGGAGCCCGGAGCGCGCCGCATCGGCGATTCCCTCGTCGAGAAGGCGCGGGGAGACGAAGAGGACCTTCGCGTTGGAATGGACGAGGAAGCGGCGGATCTCCGCTCCCTTGAGCTGGGTGTCGAGGGGGACAATCGCCGCGCCGATCGAGGTCGCCGCGGCGTACACGAAGCCCCATTCGGGCCCGTTGTCGGCGAGAAGCCCGACGCGGTCCCCTGGCGCCACGCCCCGGGCGATGAGCCCGGCGCCGAGACGGGAGACGAGCCGCCCGAATTCCTCGTAGGAGATCGACGCGCCGCCGGCGCCGCCGCGCGTCTTCATCGCGGCGCGCGCGGCATTCAGCGCGACGGTCTCCCGGAAGAGAGCGGGAAGCGTGCACGTCCGCAGCGGGAACGGCGGTATCGGTTTCTTCAATTCAATGGTTCGAGTCACGTCGCTCCGCGCTCATCTTCAAAGCCAAACCATCGCCCCTTACCCTTGATCTGGAAGACGTCACTACGCATTGTACCACACATGCCCCTGTGTGTCAGCGCGGACTGCGTGACGAGCTCGACATCGACCGAACCTGTTCCGATGACGGAGCGGAGATCTTCGGGCCGGGACAGAAGGCCTTGTCACGCCGCTCGGCTTTTTCTTGACATGTCTTTTTCCCATGCTGTATCGTTAACAATCATAGATAGATGCACCCATTGAACAGGGAGAAAGAAATGGCATTCTCGAGGGACGATATAAAGGTCGATCCTGCGGCTGAAACGAAGCGGATTGTGGATCAAATGCGTCAGGTCATAGGCGGGAAGCTGCACAAGCGCGGCGGCGTGGTCGGCATCAGCGGAGGCATTGATTCCAGCGTATGTCTGGCTCTCAGCGTCGAGGCGTTCGGGCCTGAAAAAGTCTTGGGCGTCGCGATGCCGGAGCTCGATTCCAATCCGGAGAGCCTGATCCTGGCCCGAGAGCTCGCCGAGCAATACGGCATAACGTACATCATAGAAGACATGACCGCGGCCCTCGCCGGTTTTGGCACCTACAGAAGAAGAGATGAGGCCATAGGAAGGGTCTTCTCCGAATACAATGCCGCCTATAAGGCAAAAATCGTGCTTCCGTCCGCGCTGGGCGAAAAGGATCAGCTGAATATTTACCAGTTGACCGTCATCTCGCCGGAAGGCGAGGAAAGAACCAAACGGATTCCTCTGAATGAGTATTTGCAGATCGTGGCGGCATCCAATTTCAAACAGCGCAGCCGCATGTCGATGTTGTACTATCATGCCGATCGTCTCAACTATGCGGTCGTCGGTACGGGGAACAAAGACGAGCACGAACAGGGTTTCTTCGTAAAGTACGGCGACGGGGGGGCGGATATAAAACCGATTGCCCACTTGTTCAAGATGCAGGTCTTCCAATTGGCGGCCTACCTGCACGTGCCGAAGAAAATTCAGGAACGCACGCCGACAACCGATACCTACAGCGCGGCGTGCACTCAGGAGGAGTTCTTCTTCAGAGTCCCATTTGAGATCGGCGACGTCGTTTGGTATGCAATGGAAAAGGGCGTGCCGGTGAGCGAAGTAGCGAGAGCGCTGAACCTCAGCGAAGGCAAGGTCGAGAATATTCAGAACGACATCAGGCGGAAGGTCAAGGCCACGGAATACCTGAGAGCGGAACCGCAGCACATAAAGTAACTCGGCAATTCGCGATTGATCTTGGTTCGTGAAACCCTCTTGCCTATACGATATGAATCATACAAAGATTATTCACAACTTCTTGGAGGATTCCGCCGAGCTCTATCCCGAGAAGAATGCTCTTTTTGCCTTCGAGAAATGGCACACCTTCGCCGAATTGAACGACAGCGCGAACAGGCTCGCGCGTCTCCTCGTCAAACGGGGGCTCGCGAAAGGGGACCGGGTCGCTCTGTTCATCGAAAACTCGAAAGAGTACGTGGCGACCTACTACGCCGTTCTGAAGGCCGGTGGAATCACCGTCGCGCTCAATACGGACAGTACCGCGGACGACGTCGCGTACATCATCCGGGACTGCGGCGTCCGCTATCTCGTCACGAACGAGAAGCTTCTGAGAAAGATACGCGCGCTGGCGTCGGGGCAATCGTCCGGCGAGGTTCAAGCGCCGGTTCAAACGCTCGAACAGGTTCTGGTCTGGTCGGAATCGGGCGCCGTCGAGATCGACGGCTCGTGCAGGGAGATCGTCCCGCTTCCAGCGGCGATGGAGGCCGAGCCCGCGCGGAGTCCCGGCATCCGGATGATCGATCTCGATATCGCGTCGATCGTATATACGTCCGGGAGCACCGGCAAGCCTCGCGGAGCGGTGCTGTCGCATCTCAACATCGTGACGAACACGCGGTCGATCGTCGATTACCTCGAACTGACCCCGGACGACCGGATCATGGTCGTGCTCCCATTCTACTACATCTACGGGAAATCGCTCCTCAATACGCATTTCTTCGTGGGCGGCTCCGTCGTCGTCGACAACCGGTTCATGTATCCCAACGTGATTCTTCAGACGATGAAGGATCAGAAGGTGACCGGTTTCTCGGGGGTGCCGTCGACGTTCACGATTCTCCTCGGCCGGTCGAACGTGCGATCGCAGAAGTTCGAGACGCTCCGTTACGTGACGCAGGCCGGCGGCGCGATGGCCCCCGCCGTTCAGAAGCAGGTCGCCGAGGTCTTTGCTCCCGCCAGGCTCTTCATCATGTACGGGGCGACGGAGGCATCCGCGAGACTCTCCTATCTGGATCCAGCCGAGCTCCCGCGCAAATGGGGGTCGATCGGGAAGGCGATCCCGAACGTCGAGCTTTTCGTCGCCGACGAATGCGGCAATCCCCTGCCCGCCGGCCGGGAAGGAGAGATCGTCGCCCGCGGCTCCAATCTCATGTCGGGTTACTGGAATCATCCCGAAGAGACGGAGAAGGTGCTGAGAAACGGCCTCTACTACACCGGCGACATCGGGCGCATGGACGAGGAGGGCTTCATCTTCGTCGTCGGCCGCAGCAAGGACATGATCAAGATCGGCGGCAACCGGGTCAGCGCGAAGGAGATTGAAGAGGCTCTGTACGAGCATCCCGGGATTCACGAGGTGGCGGTCATCGGCATTCCCGACGACGTGCTCGGCGAGGCCCCGAAGGCGTGCATCGTGCTGAAGAGCGGCTACTGCGGAAACATCGAGGAAGAGCTCGGCGCGTTTCTCAAAGCGCATCTTGCGCTGTACAAGATCCCGAAATGCTATGAAATCCGCGACTCGCTGCCCAAGAACGAATCAGGGAAGATACAGAAGCTGAAGCTGAAGTAGACCGGTTCTATTTCCCGTCGACCGACGTCCCCGTTCAATCGAAGTGCCGGCAACCGTCGAAGCGGTGGAGCCCCGCCGCGCGCGCGAGCCGCAGCGCCTCGCGCCATTCGTCCCGCGAGAGCGGCCGGTCGAGGGGAGGATGCTCACGGGCGAGGTGCTCGGGACGGTACTGGTCCATGACGTTGACGTACGTGTCGCGCGAGACGTCCGCGAGAAACGCGGCGACCCGGGCCGTGTCGTCGAGAAGACCCGGCATGACGAGGTGTCTCACGAGGAGCCCCCGGATCGCGATCCCGTCGGCCGAGATCTCGAGGTCACCCACCTGGCGGTGCATCTCGCGGACGACGCCCCGTATCACTTTGGGATAGTCCGCGGCGCCCGAGTACGCCGCCGCGGGAGCGATCGAGAGGTATTTGACGTCGGGCATGTATATGTCCACGATTCCGTCGAGGAGCCGAAGACCCTCGATCGAGTCGTATCCCCCCGTGTTGTAGACGATCGGAAGACGCAATCCGCCTCTGGCGGCGAGCTCGAGCGCCTCGAGCATCTGGGGGACGACGTGTGTCGGCGTAACGAGGTTGATGTTGTGGCAGCCCGTCTCCTGGAGACGAAGCATAGCAAAGGCGAGACGTCTCGCGGTCGTTTCGCCTCCCCGCGCGAGATGGCTGATCTCGTAGTTCTGGCAGAAGACGCACGCGAGGCTGCAGCCTGAGAAGAATATCGTGCCGGAACCGGAGCTCCCCACGAGCGGCGCCTCTTCCCCGAAGTGCGGGGTGGCGCTCGAGACGAGGGCGTTTCGTCCGGTGCGGCAGACGCCCGTCTCGCCGGCGGCCCTGTTCACCCCGCATTCGCGCGGGCACAGGCGGCATCGCTCGAGGATGGAGAGGGCGCGGTCGCGCCGCGCGGCGAGCTCGCCGCCGTCGAGAAGCGCGAGATAGGAGGGGTAGGCGCCGCTTCTCTTTTCCATGGGAGGACAGGATGTGAGCGGCTATGTAGCGCGCCTCGATGTCCGCGAC
>JBEKAW010000135.1:0-7245 GCA_050015715.1 Candidatus Krumholzibacteriaceae bacterium | reverse complement strand
ACGTACATCAGGAAGGACGCGAAGAGGGGTTCCCATTCCATCGCGCGCGAAACGAGCGTTTTCGGCACGGGGATGTCGATGGCGATTCTCGACCCGAGCATCTTCCACGGGAGCCCCGATCTCATGGACGCGCTCCTCGAGAGCGTGAAGAACGCGGGTTCCGGCAACGTGGACGGAGAGATATGCGACGTCATCGAGGCGAGCTACCAGAACGGCGAACGGACGAGGGAATTCTGGGTGGCGCGTCGGGATCATCTGCCTCGCATGCTCGAGGAGACGGTCCATGTGAAGCGCGATATCGTCGTTCGCGAGCACTGGCGCGGCGTCGTCGTCAACGGCGCGATCCCGAAGGAGATCTTCTCGTGGAAACCTCCGGCGGGCTGGGTGGAGTACCGGCTGCAGGAGCTCGAGGACGGACTCCTGAAGCCCGGCGGCGCGGCGCCCGATTTCGACCTCACGCTCATCGACGGAACGCGATTCCGCCTGTCGGAGAATCGGGGGAAGGTCGTGTGGCTTTCATTCTGGCGGCTCAGCTGCATTCCGTGCCGCAAGGAGCTCCGGGAGCTGCAGAAGATGTACGAGAAGCACGCCGGGGAAGGTCTCGTGGTCCTCGGCTTCGACTGTTCCGACGACAGGGCGCTCGCGGAGAAGTTTCTCCGCGAACAGGACATCGCCTTTCCGGGCATCGCCGACACGACGGCGGCCGCGCGGGACGTCTTCTATGTGAAATACCAGATCTCCCGGGGACAGGGCGCAGTTCCGCTCAACTACATCATAGACAGGCAGGGGAGGGTGGCCGCGGGATGGTACGGGTACGCCCGGGGGGACAACCGGGGAATCGAGATCCTGCGAACGCTGGGGATCGGGAGATAGGGCCGCGCGCTGCGGTCGTCCGCGTTCTCGCCGAATTTCCTTCACAATGGTCTTGCAAAGTCGAGGCGCCTGCAGTACAGTGAACGAGGCTCGGGAGGTGGTGGTGGATGATGTGGTGGAGCCTTTTTTGTTTGCGTTCGTTCCGCACTGTTCTTCTGTCCGTTTTCATTCTCTCAATCGATGTTTTCCCATGCGCGGCGGGCGTCGTCATCAACGAGGTCTATTACGATCATCCCGGGAGAGACGAAGGCTGGGAGTTCGTCGAGCTCTACAACGCCGGGGAGACCGCCTGCGATCTCAGCGGATGGAGCCTCGAATCGATCGACGGCGGTTCGGGACGCGCGGCGACGGTCTGGACGGCGGCCGCGGGCACGCGAATCGGACCGGGGGAGCTCGTCTGCGTCGCGGGAAGCTCCCGCGGCCCCGCGAGCGGTTTCGTCCTCAAGGGAGCGCTCGGGAACGGGCCCGACGCGGTGCGGCTCGTCTCTCCCTCCGGAGTCGCCGACCTCGTGGGTTACGGCGCCCTCGCATCGAGCGATCTCTATGAAGGCGGCCCGGCGCCGGATGTCGCGCCGGGCGTGAGCCTCGCGCGCAGGCCCGACGGCGTCGACACGAACCGCAACGATCTCGACCTCGTTCCGGCGCTTCCGTCCCCGGGGCGCAGGAATTTCTTCGGGCGCGACGTCGGAGTGCGCATCATGGGGGAGGAGATGCTTCCGTGCCGGGGAGGCGTCTTTCCCGTGAAGATCGCCGTTACGAACTGCGGCATCGAAGCGTTCGAGGGCAGCGTGCGCATCGAGGCGGAGCTCCTCGATGGCGGCCGCGTCTCGTCGTCGGGGCGCTTCGGTGCGTCGCTCTCTCTCGCGGCGTCCGCGACCGATTCCGTGGAGATCCGGCTCACCGCTCCCGAATCGGCGCGCTTCGAGGTCAGGGCCTATCTGGCCGGCGGTCCCGACGACAACGCTTCCAACGATTCCGTGCTCGTCCCGCTCGGCTCTTCCCCCGGGGTCATCGTGATAAACGAGATCATGTATCGCCCCGCTCAAGCGATGAGCGAGTGGATCGAGCTCGAGAACGCGTCCCGCGAACCGCGCAGCCTGAAATCCTGGACCCTCTGCGACGCGACCGGTTCGAGGCGCCTCATCGCTTCGGATGACCTCGTGATTCCTCCGGGGGGCTTCGCGGTTCTCGCGAAGGACTCGGCCTCTTTCAGCGATGAGTTTCCATCCTGCCGCGCGCCGGTGAAGAGCCCCGAGGGCGGCTGGCCGGTCCTGAATGACACGGACCGCGGCGGGGTCGCGGACGTCGTGGAGCTCTTTGACGCGCTCGGCGTTCTCGTCGAACGCGTCGCGTACCACGATCTCCTCGGGAGCGAGCGGGGGCGGAGCATCGAGCGCATCTCGGCGGACGTCTGCAGCAGTCGCCCCGGGGGAATCTGGCATCGATGCGCCTCGCGCCGGGGCGCGACCCCGGGCGAGGAAAACTCCACACGCCTCGAGGAGGCGCCCCCTCGCCGCGGGATCGCGATCTCCCCCAATCCTTTCAGCCTGAAGCGGGACGGCGAAACGGCGATAACGGGAGAGCGCGGGGACGACGAGGCCGGCGTCGTGGTGCGGATTTTCGATCTCGACGGCATCGAGGTGAGGCACATCTTCGGAGAATGCGGGGGCGCTTCCGCCTTCTCTTTCCGGTGGGACGGCCGGGCGAATGACGGGTCGCGGGCGCGAACCGGTTTGTACGTGTGTCTCGTTGAGTACGTGGGAGCGGGAGGTGGGGTGTGCAGAAGAGAGAAGAGATGCATCGCGGTGGGGGGTTACTAGGGCGGTGCTGCGCGTGCGCGGCGATGCTCGCCGCGATCTCGTGTATCAACGCATTTCAAGCGCCCGCCTCGGGGAGTTCCCCGTGGCCCCTCGACAGGGACCGGCCGGGCATGACCGCGGGAAACGAGATCTTCGGAGGCGATGCCTCCGTGAAGACCCGGGCCGGATTTCTCTCGACCGTCTCCGATCCGTATCTCCTGGACGGGCTCGTCGCGGGCGATCTCATGGCGGGGCTGGAGACGCCTTCGCGGTCGCTCTGGATCGATTGGTATCACCTGGGGCACTCGCTCTATCGCGAGGATCGTATCGCCGCGGCAATAACGTGCCGGACGAGCGCGTGGGGGATCCGTCTTCACGCGGTTCCGGCGCTCGTGCGGCGCGTCGTAGAGGGACTGCCGGGAGAATCGTCCTCGTCGCTCGCGCTCGCGGTATCGTACGCGCGGGGCCGAAGGGCGTCCGCCGGCTTCGTCCGGTCGGTGTGCGAGAGTGACGGCCGGTCGGGAGCGGACGAGGCGGTCTTCATCTCGATTCGCGCGGGGTCGCACCTTGCGCGGTTCGACGGAACCCTATCGGGCGCGCGCGCCGGATACTCGCGATTTCTGCTCGAAACCGCGCTCAACGAGAGATGCACCCTCGTATCCGGTTACCGCTGGGAGAGCGGCGAGATCTCGAGCGGGCTTGTGATCGAGCTCTCTCATCTCACGTTCGATCTTCTGTGGAGCCAGAATCCCGCGCTCGGAAGCACCGTTTCGGCGGGAGTCGGGAGGTGGTGGCAGTGGTGAGAAATCTATTCCTCGTCTGGGCCGTTCTCTCGATCGCCTCCTGTGGGGTTCCGGGGCGTGTCTCGCGCGGTTCCGACGGGCCGGTTCCCGGGGGGTTCGGCGAGAACGGCGCGCTGGAGGAGACAATCGAGGATCCCGATCTCGCGAGGGAGGATTTCGACGTCCGCGAGCGCCTCGCCGACAATCCGATCGATCCGTCCCGTGCCGGCATCGAGACGCTCGCCTCCATACCCGGTTTTCCGGAGGAGCTCGCCCGGAGCATCGTCGCAGCGGCCCGGGAAAGGCGCGTGGAGGGAGGATGGCTTGCGCGGCTGACACCCGAGGAGCGTGAGGAGCTCTACCTCTACCGCGACTACCTGGTTCTGCCGGCGCCGCACCCGTTTCATATGAGCTGCAGATTGACGGAGAACCGGTTTTCGACCGGGGGTGAGGGGGTGAAGGATGGATATGTCTCCGTGAACGCAGGCGGCTGGAAAGCTCTCTGGCGCGGGAAGGTCTCGGAGACCGGGGGAGGCTCCGCCTGCTATCTCTCCGGGAGCCTTTTCGCGGATGCTCTGCGCCTCCATGGCGGAACGTTCGTTCCGGACTATGCCCTCGGGCTCGTGTTCGGAGGCTCGTCGCAGGTCTCCGTTCTGTCGAGTGCGTATCCGTTCCACTCTCCGCGCGGGATCGCGGGAAGCACGTCGTTCTATTCGCCGGCCGTCCTCGGCGCCGGCGCGGAGCTCAGGTTCCGGCGCTTTCGCGGCGCCGCATTTGCCGGCCGGCCGAGGGTCTACCGGTCGGATCATTTCGAGGAAGACGGCGGCGGGGTTTTCGGGGGGAGGGTCGAGCTGCAGGAGGGGAATGCCGTATTCGGCGCATCGGGATCGAGCGATGCGTCCGGATCCGGAAGGTCGATATGTGCGATCGACGCGCGGCTCGCGGCCGACCGGACGAAGCTCGGTTTCGAGCTCGGATCGCGCGGCGCGGGTGAGCCGGCGATTCTCTCGGGCTTCTCATGCGGACTCGGCCGATCGCACGCGGGTCTCTTTCTCTACAGTGTTCCCGCCGGGCTGCGCGGAACATTCGGGGAGATAGACGGCAGAACGCCGGGGGCCTCCAACTCGGCGCATGGCGTCACCGCCGCCATCGAAGGAGAGATAGTCCCGCGTCTCAAGGCGAGGGCCGCTATCGACAGGTACAGCCGGGCGGACGGCCTCGATGAACGGGAGAGGCGCTCGGTGAGGGTCGAATGCGAGAGAAAGTGGAAACGATTCATGCTGAGGCTCACGTGGGTCTCCACGGACGACGGTCACCGGGACGTCGTGCCGTACCCCGGCTCGCTCACGGGTGAACGGTCCGAATCGAGCTCTCTCGGCGTCGTCTCCGGTATCCGTATCGCTCGCCAGGCGAGCCTCGGGTTCACCCTCCGGGAGGTCCGGGACGGGGACGGCCTGGGGTACCTCGTCCAGCCCACCGCGCGCACGAGCCTTTTCGGGGAGCGCCTCAAGGCGTCGGTTTCCCTGGCTCGTTATCGCGCAGTCAAGGGCGCGGCGGTCTGCTATTTCTATGAGCCCTCCCTCAAGGGCAGCTACCCCTGGCGGGTCGCCTCGCGAGACACGGAGCGCGCGGTGTTTCTTATCGTTCTTATTATCAATAGATTAGACGTTTCATTTCATGCGGCACTGGATAGGGAGCGACCGCCCGAGATCTCTCTCCAGGGGGCGTTGGCTCTTTAAGCTGGCTGGGCCTTAAATTGGAACCGTTCATGCTATCTGCGGCTTTATGACGGAAAATACCCGCACACTTGTTTATGACGACAAAACATACGGGCGCAAGATCATCGCCTTCCCGCCCGCTCTGCCCTTTCTGGACCACCTGAGCGAGCTTCTCGATCTCTCGCCGAGAGGCGAGAAGCGCGACAATCTTCTCAAGCTCGCGACGATCGAGAACATCTTCGCGCAGGCCGATGCCCTCGGGGACTACATCGCCGGTTCGAGCGAGCCGCACAAGGAGATACTGAGAATCGCCGCGATCGCGGCCGAGGGAGAGACCGCCGGCCTCGTCCTTCTCTATGCCCTCCTCGTCGCATTGCCTTCCGCCGAGACGATGGTGGCGGAGCTTGCCGATTTCAAGAACGTACGGCGCGTGATGGCGCGCTTCGAGCGCCAGCAGAAGGCCGGGATCGCGCTCAAGGAAAGCGAGGAGTGGTTCAGCAAGAAGGTGCTGCTTCTGACGACCTCTCATCCGTTGCCCGGCTCCTCGGGCGAGCCGGCGGACAAACCCTGGCTCGGCTGGAGCGAAGGGGTGCGGCGGGCGCTTTCCGATCCCGACAGGCGCTGGGACAAGGCGATCATGGAGCGCGCGAAGGCCGAGCTCGAGGCGCTCGACCTGCGAATCAAGCGCAGGCTCGCGGACATCAATTTCATGAACAAAGAGGAATCGACGATCTTCCTCATCACGAAGGCGGATGAGACGCGATGGTACCTTCAGGCGCTCGAGGGCGCGTACCAGCGCTACGGTCAGGCGACGCTCTTCATACGCCAGAGGCTCGCCGATCGATGGGATTCGACCGTCGCGGCGCTTCGCGAAAGCGGCGCCGGCTCCGCGATCGCCGGCCTTTTCGACACGCAGCTCGCCAAGGTTCATACAGACCCGAGCATCAAGCTCGGCACGTCCATCATTCGCGCGCTCCTCATGCATCCGCTCCTCGTCCGCACGCAGCGCAAACCGGACTACCTGAGCTGCCTCGCGATCTTCGCCGAATCGGCGGGCGGAGGGGTCTTCGAGATCCTTCTACACAAGGCCGCCGCGCTCAACGTCGTCAAGACGCTTCTCGATCTCCCCGGCTTCGAACTCCGGGAGAAGATCCTCAGGATCGACCTCGCGAAGGTGCCTCCCGCGCATTTCGTCGATATCGACAAGATGCCCCGGGAAGTCGACTGGACGAACATCCACAACGAGCAGGTCGTAAGCTACAAGACTCTCGTTGTAACCTATATGGACAATGACAATTTCATCGTCGAGCTCCTGAACAACCCGCGCGTTCTCGCTCAGCCGGGCATCATGTCGCTCATCGCCCAGCGGTCGCGCTCGATGCAAGTCCTGACCATGATCGCGAACAGGCGCGACCTCTATTCGGGCTTCGCGAACAAGGAGGTCCCCGTCAACCTCCTTCAGAACCCGGCGAGGGTGCCTCTCTCGAGCCTGCGCAAATTCATTCACGTCCGGTTCGTCGACAAGGCGACGCTGGCGCGTTTCGCGGGAAAGGGGAACCAGATGCGTGACGACGTCCGGCGGGAGATACAGAAGTACCTCCTCAATCTCGGTTGACGGAGCCGCGGCCGCCCGGGCGCTCGGGCGGCGTAACTCGTTGCGCGCAAACTGATATTGCCGCCTCACCCCCCGATATTATATTGACAAAGGCCCCTCCCCTTCATAATATAGATATTGTTCAATTTTTTAGAGATGGGCTATCTGGTCTTGTTCGAGGAGGAGAGATGTTTGCCGAGAGAATGAGCAGGCTGGGCACGGAAACCGCGTTCGAGGTCCTGGCCCGGGCGAAGGCCATGGAAGCGGAGGGCCGGGAAATGGTTCACCTCGAGATAGGTGAGCCCGATTTCGACACGCCACCCAATATCGTCAAGGCCGCCATAAAGGCGCTCAAGTCCGGATTCACGCACTACGGACCGTCGGCCGGTCTTCCCGACGCCCGGAAGGTCTTCGCCGAGTACATCACGAAGGACCGCGGGCTCGAGGTGAAGCCGGAGAACATCGTCATCACCCCGGGC